>JAUHXX010000191.1 GCA_030426825.1 Bacteroidia bacterium
ACCGTTGGCAATTCCGCTTTTATCGTTAATTTTTTTCCTTAAATTTAAACTCTTTTGAAAGTAGATTAAAGCCGTTTCATTGTCCCCTTTAGCGGCATAAACAGAACCGATATTATTAAAACTATTTGAAATACCGTGTTCATTATTTAATCGCTCTCTTATTTCTAAGCTTTGACTGTAAAAAGATAAAGCCTTGTCGTAGTCCTGTTGTTTTTTGTAGGTAATTCCTATGTTGTTCAGTGTAATGGCTAAGCCTGCATCTAGGTGATTAGTTTCTTGAACTATCCGAGCCTTGTGGTAATGATCAAGAGCATTTTGCATTTCACCTTTAAGCTCGTATACCTGTCCTATGTTGTTCAAGCAAAGGCCGAGGCCTTCCATATCTCCGATAGACTGTTGAATCAAAAGAGCTTCCTTGTATTTTTCTAAAGCGCCATCCGTGTTTCCTTTTGCCTGCATAGCAAAAGCTTCATTGTTAAAGCTTCCTGCACGGTATTTTTGGAGGTCAAATTCAACCTGTTTGTCAGGGTTTTTACTCAATCCTTTTTCACAAACTGATCTGACTTTTTTTGACAAATAGAAAATAGTGTCAATGTTGGATAAGTACAGGATAGCCATGAGGTCCATATAAGAGCTGGCAACCGAAGTATCATGACTTTTAGGAGAATTTATAATTAAATTGTACTTGTTAATCCAGTTTTGTTGTTCCTGGTCAAATTCTTGGGCTTGAGCATTTAATACTTGTCCAGCAGTAAGCAATAGGATTAGATATGTCTTAAGCCAATTCATTAGTCGTGAACAATAAATATAGGGATTCTGTGGAGATGAATTAATCTGGCTTATTAAGACTAACCACAGTGCCTGATTTTCTGACACGAGCTATATAAACATCTCCTAAATTCATTTTATTCCATTCACTGAACCCTAGGTCATATTCTAATTGACTAAATTTTGATTCTACGATCGGTTTTAAATGAACTGTGTAAGATTCCGATTCGTCACCGACTCTTTCATTATAACTCAAGTTGTATTCAGGCCACGAGACATTTTTTGTCGTCCCACTGCTCTCTGGAGACCGCACTTCGTTCCACCTGTCGATTTCGTAAGTATACCAATAATCATAAACGGGTTCTGTTCTGTATACTTTACGCTCTACTTCTCTGGTGCCGGTTTGTTGTGATTCATAAATCGGTTCATCACAATATTGGGTTTCAAAATATCCATTTCCTTTATCAATGGTTCCGCATTCCACCTGCTGTGTACCTACCTGAACATCTTCGTAAATCGGTTCTTCTTCCCATTCAGAATGGTCGTAAACCTCTTTAGTTCCATGTTGTTTTTTGACTCTACTCTTTTGTCTTCCTCCAGAAGGGATATCCCATCCTTGTTCAGTAACAGTTTGTTTTTCTTCAATTACCACTTCACGTTCCCATGTAAAACCAGCAACTTCTACTTTTAGAGCTTCAGTTTTAAAAAACTGCGCATAAATGAACCAGATAATGAGTACAGCAGCTAGAACAATTCCACCAATTTTTAAATATTTCCCGATTTTCGACTTTTGCTGAAAAGATGTTGCCGTTTTAGGCTGATAACCTGTAGGTGTTTGTCCTTTGGCGTATTTTTTGGTCGACAATTCACCGCCTAAATTGATCCATTTTTCGTATTCGGTATCTCTTACTTTGTCACAATGAACGCATATGTCTGAACTTGCCTTGTTATCATAGTTACAATGCATGCATCTCCAATTTGCTCCTGATTTCGCATCTAAAATTGAAGCTTGGTCATGAACCACTTTTGCTCCTTTCGGTAAATAAAACTGAACATTTTTAGGCCTATGTTTATTACATTTCTCACATAATAACGCAGGTCCTGGATTTTCATGATTGCAAGCGCCTTCACCAGATAGATCAATATGCGTACATCTCCATTTTCCTTCTTTAAATACAGTTTTCTTAGCCATGGCTAGAGTTTTTCAGTTAATTCCAGGATAAAGATAATTAATGATCATTAAACTTTACTGCCATTTCCAATTGGTAAATGATTCAATCTTCACATTGATCTTGTCTAAACAATTAAGTAGATCATTCTCATTGATGCCAGATTTTGGAATAATTAGCGAATTGCCGTTCGAGATTTTTAAAAAGTAATGGTTTGGAATTTCAGCGGCGCCCTCAATTTCCGAATTTTTCACTTTCCCTTCGCCAGTACTATCTTTTAGAAATATATGATTAGTATTAAATTCTATAAACTCAGCCTTGCCTACACGACTGCTGTAATTTTCGCGAATAAATTTTATGTAGTGTTTTTTAAATTTCCATCTGAAATAGGTTGGATAAAAAATGGCAACTACTCCAGTGACTATAGCAAGATATATAGTCATAGAAGTGTTCTGTTCACGAATAAAGTAGAGGGTTCCCATCAATGCAAAGGTGGTTAATATCAACCAGCCAGTTTTTTTTCTTTTCTTTATCCGTTCTGATCTTGAAGCCGTAAATAGTTGAAACTGAAGATAGTCATCTTCCTCTAAGGTATATCTGAACTGCATTGAACTATTTTATTTTTCTAAATTACTTTTTTTAGCGAGAGTATACAGGAAAATAAAATCAAATGTTCCCCAACAAAAGGCTAAGAATATCCCAATAAAAATTAGATAGGGATGCTGTTGTTCTCCTGGATTGGATAACAGCCAAAAAACCAAAATTCCAGCTAGGATTATAACCCATTTTCCGAGACCAGAAAGGATACCGTATTTATAGTGCTTTAAGTGGAAAAATCCGATTGAAGTTCCCCAAAAACTAAGAGCAAATAGAATCAAGATGACAATTCCTAAAGAAGAATTAAATAGGGTTGTAGTTTCTGTTAATTGTTCGAGCAAGGCAGAGCCAATCCATGCTGGAATCAGGCTGCATAACGTAGCCAATATCAGAGTGGTTTTTACCTTAGACATTTAAACTCTAACTCCAATTACACAAACGTCATCAATCTGCTCAAAACTACCTTTCCACGCTTCAAAGGCATTAATCATCTTGTTTTTTTGTTCCAACATTGGTTGGTTTTCAACAGATAATATTAATTCTCTTAAAGCTTTTGGTTTAAATTTTTTGCCTTTTTCTCCTCCAAATTGATCCACGAATCCATCCGAGAATAAATAAATTTGATCTCCTTTTTGCAGATTTTTTTGATGCGTTTTAAAAGGTTTTTGATCAATAAATTTGCCAATGGGTTGTTTATCAGCTTTTGTCTCTAGTATTTCACCGTTTCTAACTATCCATAATGGGTTGTGTGCTCCAGCAAATTTCAAGGTTAAACCAGATAAAGAGCATAGCGCTATGTCCATTCCATCTTTTACTTCTTCATCAGATTTCTCGAATTCTTGAATAACTAAATTACGGGTTTGATCTAATATTTCGCCAGGTTTTGTTAGTCCAAACTCTCTTACTGATCTATTTAATCCATTGTTGCAAATTACTGAAACCATTGCGCCAGGCACTCCGTGACCAGTGCAGTCTGCAGCAGCAAATAAAACTGAATCGCCAGTTTTTTCCATCCAATAAAAATCTCCAGCTACTATATCTTTTGGTTGATATAAAACGAAATGCTCTGGTAGAGATGCTTCTAATAAAGAGTTTGGAGGAAGAATGGCCTTTTGAATTCTTTTGGCATAGTTGATTGAGTCTAATATTTCTGTGTTTTTCTCTTCTAATTCAGCAAAGGCTTGATCAACTGTTTCTTTCTGAGTGGCAATAACATCTTTCTGTTTCCTTGTAATTCTAAATCTATTAAAGATGAAAATCCCAAATAATCCTAGTAAAACTAAGCCAGAATATAAAAAATAGGATTGCTGTTTCTGCCTTTTGTTTTCAGCTACTTCAGCTGCCAGTTCAGCCTCTTGAACTTTCTTCTCCTCAGCATTTTTGGTGCTGTCGGCTATGGCCTGCTTTTCGTAGTCGTATTTTAATTCTTGACGAATGATTTCTTTTTGGTTTTCTTCAGATGCCAATTCTTCCTTCAGTGTTACATGAAGCTCATAACTTTCAAGTGCCTGCTTATAATTTCCAAGATTTCTGTAGGCCTTAAAAAGATTGAATTCGGCTTCCATTAATTCGTTCTTTCCATTGAACTTATTAGCGTTTTCGATTGCTTTTTTGGCATAATTGACGGATTTATTGAAGTCCTTTTTTTCAAAACTGATAATGGCTAAAATATTGTTAGATGTTGCCAAATCCCATGGTAGATCATATTTTATTCCAATAGATAAACTTTGCAAAGCCTTTTCTTCAGCTAATTGAAGGTTGCCTAAGTTTTTATAGGCTACAGCAATATTGTTTAATGTTGAGCAAAGGTTGGATTCCTTTCCAAGTCTATTTTCTATATTGTAACATCTTTGATAGTATTCAAGCGCTTTTTCAAAATCATTTTTTCCTTTATAAATTACGCCGATATTATTAATTGTACTGGCCATTCCTAATGAGTCTCCGAGTTTCTCTTTTATGGCTAAGCTACGTTCGTAATGATCTAGCGATTTGTCAAGATCACCCATGTCACTGTATAAAACACCTATATTGTTGAGTGTTGACGCCTGGCCACCTTCATTTTTTGACTTTTCGAAAAACTTCAGAGCTTCCATGTATTTTTGGATGGCAAAACTAAATTGTCCTTGAATGGCATAAGCAATTCCTTGGGTATTTCTTGCGTCAGCTTGATATTTTATACTGTTCGTTTTTGTTGCCTCATTGAACAATAATTCTCCGCATAATATACTGCTGTCAGGATCTGTAAACACATAGCCCTGCTTTGCCAATTTAGACATGGCCTGAAGTTTTAACGTGTCTGGGGTTTCACTGTTATTCCAAACAGACCATAAGGAATCCTTATTGATAGCAAGACTGCAACAGCTGACTGAAACGAGAAGATATATTAAGGTTAAAAGCTTCATAATTCATGCGCCTTTAAATGTAGAGATATTTTTTGAAGCGAGTGCCTATGCCAGATAAGCGGTTTCGTTTTCTCCAAACTCAACCAAAATGTTATCCTGTAAAGTAGTAGAAATGTTCACGCCAACAAAGTCAGCCTTAACCGGGAATCTTCTGTGTGTTCGGTTTACGAGAGTCGCCACCTTGAGGCTTTTTAATTGGGTTGCCATTAATTCTCTGACTGCATATATTAAAGTCCTACCCGAATTAATCACGTCATCTACCAAAATCACTGTGCAGCCTGTCAGTTGATTAACATCAATCGAGAAAGTAATATTCGAATCCAAAGGGTTTTCTTTATCCATTTTTATATTAAAAATCTCAAAATCTTGATTCCCGTGCAGATTCAATTGTGTTAACAACCTTTCGGCAAATACATAGCCATTTCCTTCAATACCGGCAATGTAAATTTTACTTTCTTCAAAAGTGTTCTCTAAAATTTCAAAAGCAATCCTTTCGGTTTTTTGAATGATTTGAGATTTGGTTAAAACGACTGATTGTGCATCCATAATTCAAAGATAAAGGCTTTTACGAATTATCATATTTTGAATCGTGAATAACTTATTTCAAAACTGTGGATAACATTCGTTTTTTGTTAACGAATCTCCAGAATATTCTACCTAAATTTGCAGGCAATTTAATTGCAACAAAAATCCCCCTATGCCAAGAGATAATAGCATAAAATCCATCCTTATAATCGGAAGTGGACCGATAGTTATTGGTCAAGCTTGTGAGTTTGATTATTCAGGTTCTCAAGCCTCTAAATCGTTAAGAGACGAAGGAATTGAAGTGACCTTAATCAATAGTAATCCGGCAACAATTATGACGGATCCAGTAATGGCAGATAATGTTTATTTAAAGCCATTGACTCCAGAATCGATTGTAGAAATTCTTGAAAAGCACAAAATTGACGCAGTTCTTCCAACTATGGGAGGTCAAACGGCTTTGAATTTAGCGATCAAGTGTGATGAGATGGGAATTTGGGAAGAACACGGTGTGAGAATCATAGGTGTAGATATTGACGCCATTGAAATAACTGAAAACCGTGAAGCTTTCAGAGATTTGATGGAAACCATTGATGTTCCTATGGCGCCTCAAAAGTCTGCTAAATCTTTCTTAGAAGGGAAAGGTATTGCACAAGAATTTGGATATCCTCTCTGTGTAAGAGCTTCTTATACGTTAGGAGGAGCAGGAGCAGCGGTTGTTTATAATGAAGAAGATTTTGATAAACTTCTAACAAGAGGATTACATATTTCACCTATTCATGAGGTGATGATTGACAAAGCACTCATGGGCTGGAAAGAATATGAGTTGGAATTGTTAAGAGATGCCAATGATAATGTTGTGATTATCTGTTCGATTGAAAATTTTGATCCAATGGGTGTGCATACAGGAGATTCAATAACTGTTGCACCAGCAATGACCTTATCAGATACTACATTCCAAAAAATGCGTGACATGGCCATCAAAATGATGCGTAAGATTGGAAATTTTGCGGGAGGATGTAATGTACAGTTTGCGGTTTCTGATGATGTTAACGAAGATATCATTGCTATTGAGATCAATCCAAGAGTATCTAGATCTTCTGCATTAGCTTCTAAAGCAACTGGTTATCCGATAGCCAAAATAGCGGCTAAATTGGCAATTGGTTATCATCTAGATGAACTGAAAAATCAAATTACTAAAACCACTTCCGCATTATTTGAACCTACTTTGGATTACGTAATTGTTAAAATTCCACGTTGGAATTTTAGCAAATTCGAAGGAGCTGATAAGCATTTGGGACTTCAGATGAAATCAGTTGGAGAGGTGATGGGAATTGGTAGATGCTTCCAAGAAGCTTTACAAAAGGCTTGTCAATCTCTTGAGATCGGAAGGAACGGATTGGGGGCAGATGGCCGAGAATTAACTGATCAAGATAAAATATTATATAGCTTAGAGCATCCATCAGGAGATAGATTGTTCCATGTTTATGATGCTATTAAATTAGGAATTCCATTTAAAAAGATCCACGAAAAAACAAGAATTGATCCTTGGTTCTTACGTCAAATTGAAGACTTAATTTTACTTGAAAAGGTAATTCAAAAACATACAATAGCCGATATCCCGAAAGAATTGATGTTTGACGCTAAGCAAAAAGGGTATGCCGACAGACAAATCGCTCATTTATTGAGATGTTTAGAGTCTGAAGTCTATTCGAAGCGTGAGGAAATGGGAATCAACAGGGTGTATAAATTGGTAGATACTTGTGCTGCCGAGTTCGAAGCGCAAACGCCTTATTATTATTCGACATTCGAAGAGGAGAATGAATCTATTGTTTCAGATAAAAAGAAAATAGTTGTTTTAGGTTCAGGTCCAAATAGAATTGGCCAGGGAATTGAGTTCGATTATTCTTGTGTACATGGCGTGTTAGCGGCTAAAGAATGTGGTTATGAAACGGTAATGATTAACTGTAATCCAGAAACGGTTTCTACAGATTTTGATACAGCGGATAAGTTGTA
>JAUHXX010000192.1 GCA_030426825.1 Bacteroidia bacterium
GTGGCGTATTCGCTTTAAGCAAAGTTGAAGATGCTCATTTGTACTCCACATACTTTATGAAGATTGACAACGTTAAGTTTAAAACAATGGTTCGTCCAGGCGATACTGTTGTCTTTGAATTGAAATTATTATCTCCTATGAGGAGAGGCTTGGTAAATATGGGTGGAACAGCATATGTAAATGGAAAACCTGTAATGTCAGCTGATATGTTGGCACAAGTTGTAAAAGACAGAACTGAATGATAAGTAAACTAGCTCAAATTGACTCCAATGCACAAATTGGAGAAAACGTAACAATTGAATCTTTCACAACCATCTACGAAGATGTTGTCATTGGAGATGGAACCCATATTGGGCCAAACGTGACTATTTATCCAGGAGCAAGAATCGGGAAAAATTGTCAGATATTTCCAGGATCTGTCATCTCTGCGGTTCCGCAGGATTTGAAATTCCATGGGGAATACACAACGGCTGAAATTGGTGATAACACCATTATTAGGGAATGTGTAACTATACACAGAGGAACTGATGACATGAAAAAAACTACTGTGGGGAACAATTGTTTGCTAATGGGCTATGTTCATATTGCACACGATTGTCAGGTGGGAAATCATTGTATTCTAGCGAACTACACAGGACTATCAGGTCACAACATCCTGGAGGATTACGTGATTCTAGAAGGAAAAGTAGGTACCCAACAATTCATTCGAATTGGAGCTCATTCTTTTATTGCTGGAGGATCATTAATACGAAAAAATGTACCGCCTTACGTGAGAGCGGCAAGAGAACCTTTAACTTACGCAGGGGTAAATGCAATTGGACTTAGAAGAAGAGGTTTTTCGGATGAGGATGTTAAAATTGTGGAAGACGCATATCGTCAATTATTTGTATTGAATAATACTATTTCTGCAGGTGTCGCTGCCATTGAATCAGAAGTAGAAAACAGCCCAATTAAAGATAAAATATTAAATTTCATAAAAAATTCGGACCGTGGAATCCTTAAAGGTCCTATGTAAATAATATTATGGCAAATACTTCAGATATCAAGAACGGCTTGTGCATGATGTTCAACGGGAAAATTGTTTCAGTGGTTGAATTTCAGCATGTAAAACCAGGAAAAGGTCCTGCTTTTGTTAGAACAAAATTGAGATATATTGAGTCAGGAAAAATTGTAGACAACACCTTTTCTGCCGGACACAAAATAGAGGTGGTTCGTGTTGAAACTAGAGACTATCAATATCTTTACCAAGAAGGGAACGGTTATCATTTCATGAACACCGATACCTACGAACAAGTTTTCATCAATGCGGATATGATTGAAAATCCAGAATTCTTGAAAGAAGAAAGTATTTGTAGCATTCAATTTCATGCTGAAGAAGAAATGCCATTGACTGTTGAACTTCCTGCATTTATTGAAGCTGAAGTAACTTATACAGAGCCAGGTGTAAAAGGTGATACAGCAACGAACACTTTAAAACCAGCAACTATCGATACAGGAGCAGAAATCAAAGTTCCATTGTTTATTGATACTGGGGATCGTATTAAAGTTGATACACGAAAAGGTGAATACTCGGAGCGTATTAAATCGTAATTATAAATTATTAAAACTGAACCCTGACCTTATCCTTTAAGTGTCAGGGTTTTTTATATGAATTTACATTGGATTGAAGTCGGAAATCTAGATGCAGAAGAATGTATTATTTTTTTACATGAAGGACTTGGCTGCGTAGAAATGTGGAAGGATTATCCAGAAAATCTTTGTCGATCTCTAAATGTACGAGGTATAGTATATGATCGATCGGGCTATGGAAAATCAAAAGGATCACTTCTAAATCGCAAAAGTGATTATTTGCATGTGGCGGCAGAAGAATTGGGTCGATTTATTGAATTTCTAAAGCTTGAAAAAGTCCACCTCTATGGCCATTCTGATGGGGGATCAATTGCGTTAATATGTGCAGGAACGAAGCCTCAGATGATTAAATCTGTAGTGACTGAAGCTGCTCACGTATTCAACGAACAAGAAACTATTGATGGCGTATTAGCAGCAAGACCTCTCCTTACAGAAGGGAAAATGGACGGCCTCAAGAAATATCATGGCGAAAGGTATGAAGAGGTATTCTATGCTTGGAATGATATCTGGTTAGATGATTCTTTCAAAAACTGGAACATTGAAGACATCACTTCACAAATCACATGTCCCAGATTGATAATTCAAGGATTAGATGATCAATACGGCACTTTAAAACAAGTTGAAACTATTTGTAAAACAAATCCACAAAATGTTCGTTCTTTTACACCAAATAATTGCGGGCACGCCCCTTTTAAGGAAAAAACAAATGAAGTATTAAAAACGGTTACTGAATTTTATCATGAACAGTTCTGAGAACCATATAGCCTACACAACCAAATCAAGGTACTACACTTTGGGGGAACCAAGTGATGGCAAAACCTTACTAATAGTTCTTCACGGCTATGGATATTTGGCTAAGTATTTCATTAACAAATTCAGTCAACTTGATCTTGATAAATATGTAGTTGTTTGTCCTGAGGCGCCACACCGTTTCTATCAAAATGGAACGAATGGAAGAGTCGGTGCATCTTGGATGACAAAAGAGGACAGAACAACCGATATTGAAAATTATATCGAATACCTATCAACTCTTGTGACACATCTCAAATCTCAAAATGATTACGCAGAGTATATACTCTTAGGGTTTTCTCAGGGAGGGGCTACAGCTTCAAGGTTCATGGCATTTTCGCCCCATGTTTTTGATAAATTCATATTATGGGCGACAGTTTTTCCGCCAGATATGTCTCCGAGTTATTTTAATCAGTTTTCTGATTCAAAAAACTACTTTGTTTTTGGTGATAACGACCAGTTTTATTCACAAGAAAAAATCGAGGAACACTTCAATGATTTGAAAAAATTGAACTTGCCGTTTCAAATGATTAACTTTGAAGGAAAGCATGACATTCACCAAGACACACTCTTACAAATATTAAATGTTTAAGTCACTTTTTACCATACTAGCTATTTTGTTTTGTTCTCTATCAATTGGGCAATACGATATGGAGTCTGCTAAAGATTCTTCTGATTTAAAAGAGCCCAAAATAAATGCCACGGAGATTAAAAAGAGAATATATGTTGGTGGCGATATTTCAGCGAGCTTTGGAAACGCATTGTACTTCTATACATCTCCTATTGCAGGGTATGAGCTATATAAAGGGATTTCAGTTGGTGCCACAGGCATGTATCAGTTATTCAGACAGACATTTACAAATGGGGCTTCAATATCGTCACACGCTTACGGCGGCGGAGTTTTCGTGAGGTACAGACCAGAATTCTTTAAATATCTGTTATTACAAACTGAGTTTGATATTTACAATGCAGAAGATTTCACAACCCCGATAGCCGGAGACCGAGTTAATTTGCCAGCCTTTTATGGCGGGATAGGATATGCTGGAGGTTTTGGGAGATCATATTCTCAAATCATGTTAATGTATGATTTCGCCAATAACATCAACAACCCTCTACCTAAACTCGTTACAAATTTCCCGCTATATATTCGCGTTGGAATCGTCTTTTATTTAGGATAATTAAAGAATCCAGCTAACATACATCTAACACTCCCCCCACCTACTTTTTCAATTGTTGAAATGTCGAATGAAAGGATTTTAGCATATTGCTCAATTGCTGACTTTTGATTTTCAGACAAACAGTTTTCCGCAGTTTTACTCATTAAAAAGTAAGATGCAGCCTGTGTTGAGCAAACTTCCAATGCGTTACCAGCAAAGGCATTCATTTGAGCATATGAAATTTCAATTATTTCTTTGCCAACCTCCTCTAATTCCTTCTTTAACATGGTTCGTTCAATAATATCAGGAACTGATTCGAGACAAACGATAGCAAATCGTTCGCCGACACTCATCATAACATTGGTATGATAGATTTGTCCTCCTTTGAGGTCAACACTCTCAAAACTGACCGAGCGATAACCAATTTTTTGACATAACTGATTCAATAGCGTGATTGAAGTTCGCGGAGAAATTGCAGCAAAAGCAATTTTATTTAGGTGATCAAACACAATTGAGCCTGTTCCTTCTAAAATCAAGCTACTATCTCTCAAATCAATTTGCTCCTCAAGTCTCAATTGTGACTTGACCCAATTAATAATATCACTGCGGACCTCTTTCTTTCTATTTTCAGTTAGCATGGGATAAATCACTATGGCTCGATTCGGGATATGAGAGATCCAGTTATTAGGAAAAACAGAATCTGGAAGCCCTGGCTCTATATCATCAAATACTTTTAGTTCAATGTTATTAGCCGCTATTTTAGCGACCATTTGATCAAACTCTTGCTGGGCCAATTCATTAACATTTTCGGAAACCGATTGATTTTGAAAAGAATTAGATTCAGCAGTTTGATGATTAAAGCCAAATGACTTAGGCCTAACCATCATCATCAAATTTGGTATATTTGAACTAAATGATTTCATTATGCGAACGCTTTATATTATTCTGATTTCTTGTTTTATTCTAGCCTGCAAGGGCTCACAAAATAACGAAATCATTAGCAATAATGACTCAGATTCAATTATTCATTTAGCAGATTGTACAGCCACCATAGAAGAAATTGAAATTGAAGAACCTTATATAATTGATACCCTTGAGCAACGAATAATTGATGCCGGACTTGTGAACATCCAAGATATCGACTCAAGTATCCTAGTTGAACTGAGGTATTCTACCGAAAATAATTTTATGAAGAAATATTTCTATGGAGAAATGACACGTGCATACGCTCAATTAAACGTAGCGGAAGATCTTTCAAAAAGTCAATCATATCTAAAATCTATTGATTCTAACTTATCACTTCTCGTTTATGATGCCGTTAGGCCTCGTTCGGTGCAACAATACATGTGGGATATTTTAGATATGCCGATTAACGAAAAAACCAAATTTGTTTCTAATCCTAAAAATGGTTCAATTCATAATTATGGATGTGCAATTGACCTCACGATTTCAGATCTTGAAGGCAATCCACTAGATATGGGAGCGGGTTATGATGATATTCGTAAAATCGCATATCCGAGATACGAGCAGGTCTATCTTGATTCTGGCTTATTAACACCTCAGCACATAGCAAATAGAGAACTTCTAAGAGACGTAATGAAAGCAGGAGGGTTCTGGAATATCCAAACTGAGTGGTGGCATTTTAATCGCTACAATCGATCAAAAGCGAAAGAATTATATGAGATTATAGAATAATTATTCTTCAGGTAAGTCTTCTTCTATCATTTCTATCTCTCCAAGATCCTCAACCATCATCCCGTCAATCACGTCACCATCATCACAAACAGCGGTTCCATCACATGTTGCCGCGGTATCTTCTTCAATCATACCTACGTCATCAATCATCCCAACGGGCTGTTCAATATCTCCAACTTTATGGCCGTCATCAGGTGATTCACAACCTGTAAATAAAGACATCCCGAAAACCATCAAACAAGCATATAAAAATTTGCTTCGCAACACTTTTGGTGCTTGATTTTCCCAAACATGATAATTGGTATTCACCATATCCATTTGAGTTTTAGAGATGTGACCACAAGTTTTTTTACCGGCGTTCAATTGAAGGGTAACTCGAATTTCTTCTGGCGTCATATTCGTGAAGTCAATTACATCAAATTGACACTTTCCACAATACGCACCTTTATCAGTCGGGGTCATCTTGCTCCAGTCTTCGGAGCAAGGATTTGGAATTCCAATGGTTGATTTCATAATAGTAATTTACTATTAATCTTGTTAAACACCAAAAGGTCACCCACTTAAAACAAAAAAAGGGAACAATTTTTAATCGTTCCCTTTCTGAATGCTTATTAATTTATTTCAACACAGTTACATGCCCTCTTACTTCATGCAGTCTGTCGACACCTGACTCTTTGAATTCTATTTGCCAGACATAAACTCCGTCTTGCACAAGGCCTCCGTCACCATAATGACCGTTCCAACCTAGTTTATCATTATAGGATTCGAAAACAATTTCACCCCAACGATTGAAAATGGTTAAATGGAAATCATAAATATCATATCCAGAAGTAAATATTGGCTGAAAAGTTTCATTGAACTCATCTCCATCTGGAGTAAAGATATTTGGTACATAATAAATTAATACATCTTGAATCGTAATTACTTGCTGATAGCTATCAACACAGCCGTTGTTATAAGCCCATAAAGTCACCAAATAATCACCAGCTACAGGAACGAATTCATGTGCTACATTTTCAGAAGTCGCATCAGGCGTTCCATCACCAAAATCCCAAACATAACTTGTTGCTTGATTTGATCCATTTGTGAAATCCACTACAGTATTCTCAACGTCAATTATTTGGGGCGCAAAAGTAAATGCTGCAGTAGGTTGAGGATAAACTTCAATATAATTGCTTACCACAGTTGAACCCCAACATCCGTCATTTGAAGCCACTGTAAGCGTTACATCAAAAGTTCCGGCAGCATAAGTATTTGTAACAGGGCCACAATCATTTACACTATTTCCATCTCCAAAATCCCAAATACAATTTTGACTATTTGGCGTTTGATTTGTGAAAGTAACTGTTAGAGGTTCACAGCCAACTAATGTATCTGCAACAAACATTGGCACTGGATTATCATTTACAGTAATGTTTACCATTTCAGTTGGCCCAACACATCCTAGAGGTGAATTAGTGGTAGGATTCGGACCGTATGGAGTTACTGTAACAACTGCTGTACCAGGTTGTCCAACAAATGGTCCGATATCTCCTGCTCCCATCATACCAAATCCAACATCATTTCCAGAGTTTGACCATTGGAAATTAACACCGGCTGGTGTTCCTGTGAAATTAGGCACCACTAAGTTGTCTCCTTCGCATCCCGTTATTGCCGCAATTGGATCAACAGTAGGAGTTGGATAATTGTCAATTATTATTTGTCCTGCAATAGTATTTGTACAGCCGGTAACGTCATCTGTTATATCTACCAAATCATAAGTTCCCAATCCACTATTAAAGACGTGATTATAAGGAGTCGCTCCTCCTGGAATATTTTCAAATGCCGCTCCCCCATTTAACAAATAATTTACTGTCCATGGGCCATTACTGTTATTGACTGTAATAGTAGCGTCCGGAATAGGATCAGCCACACAAATTGTTGCTGAACCGGCAATACTCGCGTCTGGAACAGGGTTAATTGTAATATCGTCATCATAGGATACTACAGGACATGCACCTGAAGCTGGAATGGTATTCGTAACCGTATAAGTACCCGGAGTACTCGCACTTAAATCAACCACACCAGTTGCTGCATTAATTGATAATCCTGCTGGTACAGCTGTAAATACACCACCTGAACCTGGTGCTGGAAAAGGAATTCCGGCATCATCTT
>JAUHXX010000193.1 GCA_030426825.1 Bacteroidia bacterium
TGTATACATCCATTACCCATTCTGATACGTTACCAGCCATGTGGTATAATCCATAATCATTTGGCCAGTATGAATCAACCGGGGCAGTAACATCAGCAGCATCATTCAATGCACCTGCAGTACCCATCATATCACCTCTTCCTCTTACAAAGTTAGCTCTAATATCACCTTGAAACTCTGCATTATCTTGTCTAACCCAGTGTCCAGTCCATGGGTAAGTTCTTCTGTTTTCAATTACACCAGGATCTTCTGCGTTTGTCATTGATCCAACTAAACCGTAGTATGCAAATTCCCACTCAGCTTCAGTTGGTAGTCTATAACGTGGTAATAAAATACCATCTTCCATTCTAACAATACGTTGTCCTAAATCTTTTCTTTTTCCACTCCAACCTTGCATAGGGTCTAGGTTGATAAGCTGTTGCTCTTTTTCTTCTTGTGGTTGTGGATGATATTGGTTAGCCAAATATGCATCTGTAGTAAATGGCTCTCCAGCTTGATCTGGGTTCCAAGTTAATACACCCTCACGAATTAAAATAAACTCATTTACACGGTCTGTTCTCCATTTGCAGAAATCATTCGCTTGATTCCAACTAACACCAACTACAGGATAGTTTTGGTAAGCAGGATGACGTAAATAATATTCTACATATGGCTCGTTGTAAGCCAATGGAGATCTCCAACAGTTAGTATCCGGTAGAGCATTATGATAAATCATTGGAAACTCTTCGTAAGTTCTTCTTGTCCAATACAAGTATTCTAACCAGTTAAAGTTAGTTACCTCAAATTGATCCATGTAGAATGAAGAAACTGTTACACGTCTTGGGATGTTATTCCATTCGTAAGTAACATCTTGCTCAGCTCTACCCATGGTGAATGTACCACCTTCAACTAGTATAAGTCCAGGACCTGTTTCTTGATCGAAATAAGGAACTTTTTGAAATCCACCATTTCTTGGTTGATTGTACTCCCAGCCTGTTGTATTCGATCTTTCTCTACCACAACCTATTAATAATAGACTGGCAGCTAGAATTCCGAATAATTTTTTCCCTTGCATTTTCATGATTTAGCTAAAATTTATTTTTTCAATCGTACAGCTATAACAAATTACTGATTAAAGGTTACAAATTAAAATGATGGACATGATATGGTTCTAAATCTCTGCGGCTTTTTCTTGCAGTTGAAATTTAATCCCATAGAAAGTTCATGCGAACCACCAGAGGCATTTGTTAATTTAGATATGGTTACATCATAACTATATCCAAACTTAAAGGTACCTGCGTCAACACCGATTGTCAAGATGAAAGCATCTCTTGCTCTCCACCATGCACCCGCTGTGAAAACTCCATACTTTACATACGTACCTAAATTCAATTGCATGAATCCATCCTGGTAAGTATAAATAACGTTAGGTGAAATAGAAGTTGAATTTCTGTATTGAGATTTTCCTCCGAATACAATATTCGCACCCATGTGACCTGTAAATCTCATTGGCATTCTTGAATCACCAATTATTAATGTTTCTTGTGGTTTATTTAAGTGGTTAGCCGCAAATCCAAAATAGAAGTTTTCAGAAAAACCTACGATTCCGGCAGATACATCAAAGAATCCTCTTGTTCCCCAACCATTATCCAATAAATTACCTCTTGGTAAATCACCTGTTTGATAAATAAATCCTCTTCTTGGGTCAATTTGATCACCAAATGTTAGTTTACTCCAATTCAAAAACTTCTGATTCCATGTAGCTTTTGCGCCAAATAAGAATGAGAACTCTCTGGTTGCTTGTAAGTGATAAGAGTAAGCTAAATTGATTGTTGACCAGTTTAGGGTGTTTTGCCCAGCCATGTCATTTGTTACTTGAACCGCAACACCACCTTGCAATACATTTACAAATTGGTCATACGATACACTGTTTGTAACAAAGGCTCCAGATAATGAAGGCCACTGGTTTCTGTGATTAATATTTACTCTAGGACATCCATGTGTACCCGCCATTGCCGGATTCAAATAGATAGGGTTCGCGTAAAACTGCGTGAACTCAGGGTCCTGTCCAAAAACAGAGCTACCTATTAAAAACGTCAGGACCATTGTCAATCCCGTATTTTTAAAATGCTTTTTCATTCAATTTAATCTTGGTCGAAAGGATTTAACGGCTAATTCGTACAAAAGGTTACATTCGCCTAAATCTTTTCAAAGATTTGCAATAATAATTAAATTAGTTCGTTTTTGAAAGTATTTTTATACTCTTCTTTATATCTAATATGAAAATCCAAAATCTAAGTCTAAGAATTGTACTCTTATCAACAGTGTTGATGGGCCTTAACTCGGTATTTGGGCAGTCAAAAGAATTTACTTTATCAAATACTTGGATTGCTGATGAGAATCGTTGCTCAAGCTGTGATTTTGACGAGTCTCAGCAAAGAATTTTTGATTCAAAAACATTTAGCTTAAAATTAAGAGGTAAATATTCTCATTCTTTTGAAGTGTTGGAAGTGAATTATGAAGATATTAATTTACCCACTTTTTACGATAAAAACTCTTTGCCCAACTCTCCGGAAGTAAAAGGGGATTTTGGATTAGATAGGGGTGAGAATAAAGTGTCATTTTACTATTTCCCAATCATAAATATTAATGGGACAGTTAAATTGGTGAAAGAAGTAAAAATTAAAGTTGAATCCCAAGCGAATAATCAATCTCAAGACAGAGCAGCCACTTTTGCTTCGAGTTCGGTGTTGGCATCAGGATCATGGTATAAAATTGGTGTATCTTCTACAGGGGTGCATAAAATAGATCAAAACTTTTTATCCAACGCTGGAATTTCAACATCTGGCTTAAACCCAAACCATATTAATATATATGGTAATCATACCCCAAACCTCCCCATTTCTAATAACGATTATCGCCATGACGATTTAATTAAGAATGCTATTCATATTGTCGGTGATGGCGATAATTCTTTTGATAGCAACGATTATATATTGTTTTATGCAACTGGTCCTGATGTTTTAAGCGTTAATTCAACGGATTTTGATTTGAGAAAAAATAACCTAGATTCGCTCAACTACTATTTTATACATATTGATGGTTCAGATAGCCCTAAGAGGATAGGTTCGATAGGTAATTCAGCTTCCGCTAGCACACACAACACAACTACTTTTAATGAAGTAGTGCTGCATGAAAATAATGATGTTAATTTGATAAAATCAGGGAATAGTTGGTTGGGTGAGAATTTTGAAGTCGTTAATTCAGCTGATATCAGTATGTCATTGCCTAATATTAGCGGTAGTTCACCTGTTCAGATGGAAACTGCCTATGGAGCTTACATGACCAGTGGCACGGGTAATTTACAAGTGCTAGTAAATGGTGCTGTTAAAGACGATATTGCAGCTTCAATTACGGGTAGTTCTTACACCGAAGCACGGTTATTTACTTCTCAAGTTAATTTTTCACATTCATCTTCTTCGTTCAATGTAACGGTGAATTGGAATGCTTCTAGCCCTTCTTCGGCGGCTTGGTTAGATTATATTTTAGTTAATTATAGAAGAACAGCAAACTTAAGTTCAGGGCAAAATCTAATTCGAGATTTAAGCAAGGTCGGGGTAGGAAATGTAGTGCAATATTCTGTGGCAGGTGCTTCGAGTAGTTCTTTTTTCTGGGAAGTGACTGACCCTACTGATGCGAAGACCGTTCAAGGAAGTTTAAGTGGATCCATATTTTCATTTACTCATGATGCAGATTCGTTGCGATCGTATATTGCTTTTAACTCAGGTCAGGCCAAGACACCGATTTATATGAGTTCAGTTGCGAACCAGAATTTACATGCTTTGGGTCAGATTGATTATATTATTGTGACACATAATAACCTGCTATCGCAAGCGGAAAGATTAGCTGATTTACATAGATCAAATGGAACAAGTGTCCAGGTTGTGGATATTCAAAAAGTTTATAATGAATTTAGTAGCGGTGTTGCTGACCCAGTAGCTGTTAGGTGGTTTATGAAAATGTTTTATGACCGTGCGAGTGGAGATCCTGCGTTGATGCCAAAGTATTTATGTTTGTTTGGAGATGGAAGTTACGATCCTTTAAATAGAATACCCGGAAACAATTACTTGGTTCCAACCTTTAATAATACTGATCTAGATACAGATATTGATTACGTTGATTCATATACTTCGGATGATTTTTTTGGAATCCTGGATGATACTGAAGCAATGTTACCTAGTGATATGTTGGATGTGGCAGTCGGCAGAATTCCCGTTACAACCTTAGAAGATGCGGAGCATGTGGTAAATAAAATAGAGCATTATATGCGTTTTGGTTCTAGTTTATATGGTAATGCTTCTGGGGTGCAATGTGATGATAACGGTTATGCATCAACATTTGGGGATTGGAGAAATCGTCTTGTCTTGGTAGCAGATGACGAAAATGGAGGCCAATTTGTGAGAGATTGCGAAGAAATGAGTGATTCGACCGAAAAACTGCACCCGGAAATAAATATTGAAAAAATCTATTTAGATGCTTATCAACAAATTATTACTTCGGGAGGTCAGAGATATCCGGATGTTGAAGAAGCAATCAGCCAAAATATTACTAAAGGAGCGTTGGTCTTTAATTATGTTGGGCACGGAGGAGAAACAGGACTTACTTTGGAGAGGGTGCTTACCTATGCAATGATTGAAGAATGGAAAAACATTAATAAATTAACTCTATTCGTTTCGGCAACATGTGAGTTTAGTCGATTTGATGATCCTGAGAGGGTTTCAGCAGGAGAACGCGTTTTAACGTTACCATTTGGAGGAGCCGTTGGATTGTTGACAACAACGCGATTGGTGTATATCTCATTGAATACGGAGTTGGTTCGTAATTTATATACTGTACTCTTCATTGAGGAGAATGGGGAGCCTTTACCATTAGGTGAAATTATTAGAAGAACAAAGAACTTGACTTCAGCTACTGATAATAAAAGAAATTTCACTTTGCTTGGTGATCCAGCGTTAAGACTAGGCAAGCCCAAACCTCTAATAGTTACTGATAGCATTAATGGTGTGAATGTTGCTATGGTTTCCGATACATTAAAAGCTCTTTCTAAAGTGACGGTATCAGGACATGTTGGTAACGCCTCAGGTGGGGTGTTAACCTCTTACAATGGAATAGTTTATCCGACAGTGTTTGATAAATGGAAACAAAGAAGTACACTTGGGCAAGATCCGGCTTCACCTGTATTAGGGTTTGATACACAAAACAATATCATTTATAAAGGTAAGGCTACAGTTAAGAACGGGTATTTCTCATTTTCATTTGTTGTGCCAAAAGACATTGATTATGCTTTTGGAAAAGGTAAAATTTCCTATTATTCCAATAGTACGAATAGCAATTCATACGGATATGACACAAGTGTTGTAGTCGGAGGAGTTGATCCTAACGGAATTGTAGATGATATAGGACCAACTGTAGATTTATATATGAATGATCAAAATTTTGCTAACGGTGGTTTAACAGATGAATCACCATTGTTCTTGGCTGAGATTGCAGATGAAAACGGAATCAACACCACTGGAAATGGGATTGGACATGACATTATTTTGATTTTAGATAATAAAACTGCTGAACCAATTATCCTCAATAACTTCTATGAGGCCGATTTAGATACCTATCAGAGTGGAAAAGTGTCTTATCAATTCAACCAACTAGAGCCAGGAAATCATACCATTACTTTTAAAGTTTGGGACGTAAATAATAATTCTTCAGAAAGTACGCTTGAATTTGTTGTGGTTGAAGGTCAAGAATTGGGGATTTCCCATCTGCTGAATTATCCAAATCCATTTACCACCAATACCGACTTTTACTTCGAACACAATCAAGTTTGTCACGCTTTGGATGTGAAAATCGAGATTTTTACGGTTTCTGGAAAATTGGTAAAAACGATTATTCAAAACGTAAATACGAGTGCTTTTAGAAGTGAAGGAATCAATTGGGATGGGCGAGATGACTACGGAGACAAATTAGGACGAGGCGTTTATGTTTACCGATTATCAATTGAAACAGATGAAGGTAAAAAAGCAGAAAAACTTGAAAAATTAGTGATTTTATAAGCACAGCACAATATACTTTTCTTTAATACGTATATTTGTGATACCGAATAGGTGAACCAAATGAACAAAGTACTTTTAATAATAGCAAGCGCACTAATCGCAACTCAGGGTTTTTCTCAAAATCTTGGGGGGAATGAAACTGAGAATGGTAAACATCTTCAGTTAAATACAATTACCACAGCAGTTCCTTTTTTAATAATTACTCCAGACTCTAGGTCAGGTGCATTAGGTGATGTTGGTGCGGCGCTTTCCCCAGATGCCAATTCTTTCCATTGGAATACTTCAAAACTTGTTTTTTCAAAGGATAAGGCTGAGTTTTCGGCTTCATATTCTCCTTGGTTAAGACAGCTAGTAGATGATATTCACTTGTCTTACATCAGTGGTTATACTAAAATAGGAAAGAATCACGCAATTGGTGGATCAATGAGGTATTTCTCTCTTGGGAATATAACTTTTACTAATAATACTGGTGGGTTAATCAGAGAATTTAATCCTAATGAATTTGAAATTTTAGGAGGATACGCTTTTAAATTGTCTGATAGAAGTGCAGTCGGATTGAATGCCAAGTTTGTTTATTCGAACTTAACGGGTGGAACCAATGTTGGAAACGTAGGTTCAAAAGCAGGAATCGCTGGGGCGGTTGACCTTTCTTATTCATGGTTTAATGATGAAGTTTCTCTTGGTAAAAAAGACGGAACTTGGTCAATGGCCGCAACAATATCGAATATTGGTAACAAAGTAGCTTATACAGTTGATGCGGAGAGAGATTTCTTGCCAACGAATTTAAGGTTGGGAACAGCGTTCAAATTGGAATTGGATAAATACAATTCATTAACGGCTGCTTTTGATGTAAACAAATTACTAGTGCCAACACGACCTGTTTATGATGGTGATGGTGAAATCATTTCGGGTAAAGATCCTGAAGTCGGAGTTGTTACAGGTATGTTACAATCATTCTATGATGCTCCTGGTGATGTAAGTATTGATCAAGCTGGTGTTGCAACAGTAAAAAAGAACAGCCGATTCGGGGAAGAAATGAGAGAGATAAACTGGGGCTTGGGAATGGAGTATTGGTACAGTACAATTCTTGCAGTAAGAGCAGGTTATTTCAATGAGCACTATTCTAAAGGAAATAGAAGGTATCTAACTTTCGGTGCGGGTATATATTTCGGAGTATTTGGTTTAGATGTATCTTATCTGGCATCTGTTACTGTTAATAATCCGCTAGCAAATACAGTGAGATTTTGACAATTCTTGTTCCGCTATTTGTTGCGATCACATTATATGCAAAAGGTAAGAATAAAATACTATTTGGTTTAACATC
>JAUHXX010000194.1 GCA_030426825.1 Bacteroidia bacterium
TTTAGCATGCACGTAACTCCCCATCTTTTCAGATCTAAAAAAGGGAGGCTCTTCTAAGGTATATGCCACCAATTCAATTTGTAAATTGAGTTCAACACCTTTTAACATTCTGGCTATTTCAAGTAACCCAACTACTCCACTTGCATTATCATCTGCACCGTCTTGTCCACCACAAACATCATAGTGCGCACCTACCACTAATTTTGGATCTTCTTTTTTACCAAATCTGGCAATTACATTTTTATACTCATTGCCCTGTGCTTGATAATTTTGAAAACTTACATCCTCAGAATATTTGCCGAACTCATCATGGATATATTGAGCACATCCGTTCAATGAACTCAAATTCAAATAGTTTCTATTTGGAAAGTCATGAACAATGTTATTCATATGCTTTGAAACAGACAAAGAGTCGGCATCTTGTGCTAAACTGTTCAAAGTAAATGTCGTTATTAAAATTAAAAAAAATCTCATCCAATAAATACCTCGGTAGCACCACCCATTCCATATTCAGTATAGGCTGCATCCGCGTATTCTATTTTTAATTCATGATAAACTGACAACTTGTTTAAGTAAGTATGAATTTCTGTTTTAAGCACGCCTTGTCCTTTGCCATGAATTAGAACAACACGTCTTTGATTACTATCTATAGCTCTTTGTATGAACTGCTTACAAGTTGACATTTGTTTCATGAGAATTTCATGATTTGTCATATCGCCGTGATAATCCACTAATTCCTCTATATGCAGATCAATTTCGTTTTTTCTGAGATTAGATTTAGGCGGCTTTATTACCCCTTTAATTTTTGACAAATTATCTTTCTCCAAACTAAGTCGCTTTAACTTATAAGCTTCTTCATCAGAACGTTTTGTTAATTCTGTGTTCCGATAAGATCTTTTAAACCCTTCTGAATCAATTAAGGTCACCAGCTGATTTTCAACTCGCTCTATTACTCCAATTATTGATTCATGAATAACGCTTACTTTATCGCCTACCTTAAAGTCCATCCTTAAATAAGAAAGTTTCTATAATTGGCCAGTTAGCATACATTAGAACAAGCGGTATAGTCAAAAGCGCAATAAAAAGTATTGTCAATAGAATTTTTTGAGCACTATTTAAATCAATTTTAATCTCAGCTCTTAGCAGTTGCCGAATCTGTTCAACCAAGAGTTTTTCATTTTCCCACAACTCCATTTCATTCGGAATAATTTCTCTAATTTTTGGATTAGACTCTAAAAATACCCGCCGAATAGTCCAATATTCTTTATTCGATAATGCGTTATAAGGTTTTCGATAATCAAAATCTATCTCCTCTAAACTATCATGAATTTTTTGGTTTTTTTGAAACCCTCTTACTTTAAACGCCATGAAAAAGCCAAATAACATCAGGATAAAAAAATCAAGATAAAATCCCAGGCCTATCACTATAAATGAACTAATCAAAGTGAAATACATCTTCATTTGATCATTGTTTGGGAAGTACAAAGCTTCAACAAAATGGCCGCCATCTAAGGGATCTATTGGAATTAAGTTTGCCACATTAATACATAATAGTAACAATGACAATTCTAATATCAATTCATTTTCTGGATTCGATAGAAAATAAAGTAAGATGCCAATTCCTAAAACTATTCCTGGTAATGGTCCCATTAAGGAAACAATTGATTTATGTTTTTGAGAAATAGTTTTGGTTTCATTTTTAGATAATGTGCCTAAAAAAGGCACGAAAATCATATTCATTGACTGATATCCATAATACTTCATCATCAAGTAATGCCCCAATTCATGGACCAATAATATGGCTACAACTTCTATCACGAAGATGTAATTCTCAGAAAAAACAGATAAAAACAATGCAAGAAATAACACAATAGAAAGTACAAACTTACTCGACTTGGTTTTTGAGTTCTCAGCTTTTAAAACTGGCTTGGTTGGAAAAATACTTTCGTCTGCTTCGTACATCTAAATACAAAAATACGGAGATTTTGTGAAATCTGTTTAATTTTAACCCAATGTTAGTAGCAAAAGATATTTATAAAAGTTACGGTGAGCTTCCTATATTGAAAGGAATTGATTTGGAGGTGAACAGAAAGGAAATAGCCTGTATTGTTGGTGCCTCTGGAGCTGGAAAAACCACTCTTTTGCAAATACTTGGAACCTTAGACAAACCAGATAAAGGAACTATCCATCTTGGTGATACCAATTTAAGTGAATTATCAGGTAAAAAACTAGCCACTTTTAGAAACAAGAAACTTGGATTTATTTTTCAATTTCATCAATTGCTTCCAGAATTTACGGCGGTTGAAAATGTGATTTTACCGGCTTTACTCGGTGGAATATCTAAATCCAATGCCATTTCAGAAGCCGAAAAATTGATAGATTTTTTAGGATTAAAAGATCGTTTAGACCATAAACCTTCACAACTATCCGGTGGAGAACAGCAAAGAATTGCAGTTGCTCGAGCTCTAATAAACAAACCTGAAATAATTTTTGCTGATGAGCCATCTGGTAACTTAGATTCTAAAAATTCAGGAGAACTGCACGATCTCTTTTTTAGATTAAAGGAAGAAATGGGTCAGACCTTTGTGATAGTAACTCACAATACCGAATTGGCTAAAATGGCAGATGTGAAATTTGAAATAAAAGACGGAAATTTAATTTAGATGAATTCAGATCAAATCAAGGATTATCTGGATGAGAAGGCCGATCAATACAATCAACAGAGTTTTATAGCAGATGATCCAGTTTGCATCCCCCATCAGTTTACTAAAAAGGAAGATATTGAAATCATTGGTTTTTTAGTCGCCACTATCGCCTGGGGAAATCGAAAATCCATCATTAAAAATGCTAAAAAACTGGTTGAGTTAATGGAGAACCAGCCTTATCAGTTTATTTTAAACTACTCTTCTTCTAAAGAATTGAACTTTGTACACAGAACATTTAATGCAGTTGATTTAGACTTCTTCTTTCGATCTCTTAGAAACCTATATGAAAATCATGGTGGCCTTGAGCACGCATTTCCTGCTCACGGAACAACCTTTGAAAGGATCATATCATTTAGGGATAAATTCACGGCTACAACACACGAGACTAGATCCTTAAAACACCTTGCAAATCCTGCTACAGGATCATCAGCTAAAAGAATCAACATGTTTTTACGTTGGATGATTAGGAATGATAAAAGAGGAGTAGATTTCGGGATATGGTCAAAACACGCTATGTCTGAATTGTATGTTCCACTGGATGTGCATACTGGAATTTCTGCTAGAAAACTTGGGTTAATTAACAGAAAAGCT
Source organism: Bacteroidia bacterium (assembly GCA_030426825.1). Taxonomy (GTDB): domain Bacteria; phylum Bacteroidota; class Bacteroidia; order Flavobacteriales_D; family Crocinitomicaceae; genus Paracrocinitomix. Next base: position 3,297 of record JAUHXX010000194.1, read on the forward strand.
AATGATTGGAAAAGTTTAGAAGAACTGATGTCACACTTAAAAACCTTCTGTCCTGAAGACCCTTGCAAGTATGATTTCGCTCTCTTCGGCCTTAGTGTAAATAAAGAAATTTAAGTGCTGAACTTCTGCCTAAAAATGCGATATTTGTAATATGAGTTTTGTTTACCCTAATTTCTTATGGGCTTACTTCTTGATTGCAATACCAATTGTCATCCATCTCTTTAATTTTAGAAGATACAAAACCGTTTATTTTTCAAGGGTTGCCTTTTTAAAAGAAGTTACTGAAGACTCAAAATCTGGGACTAAACTCAAGCATTTACTCATCTTATTAAGTAGAATTCTAGCCATTCTAGCGCTGGTGACTGCTTTCGCACAACCTTTCGTTCCGGTAGATGATTCTAAAACTACCAGCTCGGCTACATCAATTTATATCGACAACAGTTTTAGCATGCAAGCTGAAGGGCCGGATGGGAACCTATTGAATGAAACTAAAAATCAGGCCATTGAACTCGTTAAATCGTTTGATCCTAACGAGAAAATCAATCTACTTAGTGCAGACTTGCTTTCAAAACATCAACGGTTTTATACTAAATCTGAAGTCATTGAGATGATCAAAGAACTTGACTTCTCTTCAAAGTCAACTAGTTTAGAGAACGCAATGAATCTCCAAATGGATTTATTGAATGGATTAGGAGAAGAAAACAACAAAAGACTCTTTATTTTTAGTGACTTTCAGAAGAAAACATCTGACCTAACAAATTGGACAAGGCCAGAGGTCAGCACCTATTATTATCAAGCTATACCCGAGCAAAAAGGAAATATTTACATTGATTCGGTATGGTTCGAGAGCCCTGTGCACAAAGTAAACACACCGCAAATTTTAAATTTTAGAATCTATAACTTGACGGATGTTGATCAGAAAGATTTACCAATAAACCTAAAAATCAATGGCAGTAATCCTGGCCCTAAAAGAGTATCCATTTCAGCCAATTCTTTTGTAGATGAGCAAATTACTTTCACAGATGTGAGCCCAGGATTAAAGCAAGGTGAGCTTACAGTTGCAACTTCTCAACTATTTTTTGACGACTCCTATTTCTTTTCCTACGAGATAAAAGAAGAAGTGAAAATTTTGCTAATTACTAATGGTACCGGAACAAACAAAAACATAGAACAACTTTACTCATTAGACAACTATTACAATGCTACGGTAAGAACTATAAATGAAGTATCCCAAGAAGATTTTGAAGGTCAGGAATTGGTCTTATTCCAGAATGTGAATAACATTCCTTCAGGTTTAGCAGATCTTTCAGAAGGCATATTAAAAGCTGGAGGTTCAGTAGTTTTAATCCCGGGAGATGATATAGATTTAGAGAGTTGGAATAACCTCATGCTAAAGAACAACTTACCCACTTATGGCCTTTCAGATTCGATTAATGCTGCTGTGAATTATTTTAATTCAGTTGATCCACTTTATTCAGGTGTATTCGAAAGCACACCCACTAACTATCAATACCCTAAAATCTACGCAGGTTACAACTTCAACATCAGCAGTGAGAACAATTTCATAACACTGTTTGGTACAAATGAGGTCAATCCCTACCCTTTTTTGTTTTATTCTAAAAGGTTGAACGGTAGAATTGTAGCTATGAGATCACCTTTGCTTCCTGGTTTTACCAACTTTCAAAACCATGCCTTATTTGCCGCTACTTTCCTGAGAATTGCGGAAACAGCAACTTTTGACAAACCCTTATTTTTAGAAATCGGTGAGCTTAAAAACTTTCCAGTTAACGTTGAGTTGGATGACAAAAATCCAATCCATATGATGAATTCAACATTTGAAGTTGATGCGATACCTCAAATAATTAATGTCAATTCCACGCGCTCTATTTCTTTCAACCATTTGGAAGACATTATTAATAATGCAGGAGTTTATGAATTAACTGACTCAAAAAATTTCAACGAAAACATAGCCATTAATTATAACCGGAACGAGTCTCTAATTGAGCCATTTACATCTATTGAAATTGAAAACATGTTCAAAGATATCGGCTGGAAAAAGGCCAAAGAATTGACTCTAAATGATTCTGGATCAATTGAAATAAAAACGTATAAAGCCAAGGAATACTGGAGAATTCTACTAATTTTGGCTTTAGTTTTTATCGCGATTGAAATTGCATTACTAAAATTCTGGAAAAGCTAAAAACAAAAGATAAGGCATCATGAAGATTTTAATTAAATCTTGTAAAATACTGGACCGAACTTCACCATTTAATGGTGTTAAAAAAGACGTTTTAGTTGAAGATGGGATCATTACTAAGATTCAGGATAATATTGATTCAGAAGTTGACCAAGAAATTTCATTCAAAGATCTACATGTGTCAGTTGGATGGTATGATGCCAACGTTAACTTCTGTGATCCAGGATTTGAAATTAAAGAAGATGTAATTTCAGGACTTAAAGCTGCACAATCAGGAGGATTTACAGCTGTCTCTGTTCTACCAGATACGCAGCCGAGTTTGTCTAACAAGGCTCAAATCGAATATGTCTTAAAAAACGCAGCTTTTTCTTCTGTGGATATCCATCCCTTTGGCTCAATAACTGAAAATCTCAAAGGAGAACAATTGGCTGAGCTTTACGATATGTCAGAATCGGGAGCAATAGCTTTTACTGATGCTAAAAAAGATGTATCATCCGGAATCCTTTATCGAGCTTTGCTCTATGCTCAGAATTTCGGGGGCAAAATTATCAGTTTCCCTTATGATCAAAGTCTATTTGGCAAAGGTCAGGTGAATGAAGGAAAAGTGAGTGTGATGACAGGATTAAAGTCCATTCCATCTTTAGCCGAACACATTCGAGTTCAAAGAGATTTAAGTTTGCTGGCCTATACAAATGGCTCGCTACATTTCACAGGTATTTCAACCAAAGAAAGTGTTGATTTGATTCGGGATGCGAAGGCAAAAGGACTCAATGTAACCGCAGATTCATATATCATCAATGTACTTTTAAATGATGAAGAGATGCTTAGCTTTAATCAAAATTTAAAAGTGTTGCCTCCATTGCGGTCAGAAGCAGATCGCCTAGCGCTGATTCAGGGGCTGAAGGATGGCACGATAGACTTCATTTGTTCAAATCACTCTCCTGAAAATATAGAGAATAAAGATTTAGAGTTTGATCTAGCCGAGTTTGGAACAATTGGATTACAGACACTGTTCGGGCTACTTTGCGAAATTTCTGATCTGACAATTGAAGATAAAATCGAACTAATTTCTGCGAATCCACGAAAAACTTTTGGACTAAAAGAACTATCGATAAATGAAGGTGAAATGGCCAATTTAACCTTGTTTTCACCTAGTTTAGAATGGACTTTTACCGAAGATCAAATTCTTTCTAAATCTAAAAACTCTCCGTTTATAGGTAAAACCTTTAAAGGGAAAGCAGTTGGAACAATTAATAATGGCCTTTTAACTTTAGCAGATTAATGGCTGAAAAAAGACACAACAGAAGATTTTTAAGCACGTTTTTTTCTGAAAGGAAACAAGTTGGTGCAGTGGCTCCTAGCGGGAAGTTTTTAGTAAACTCAATGTGCAATAAAATTGACTTTGGAAATGCAGATATAATTTTAGAACTAGGACCTGGAACCGGTGTTTTTACTACAGAAATACTCAAACGCGCAAAGAAAGACACTAAGATAATTCTATTCGAATTGAATGAAGAGTTTTATCAATTGCTGGTGGAGAAATTTGATGATCCTAGATTAGAAATTTTGTACAGATCAGCTGATGAAATTGAAGATGTTTTGAAGGAACGAAATATCGATAAAGTTGATGCAATTTTATCTTCTTTACCGCTAACAGTTATTCCGAAAGAAATTAAAGAAAAAATAGTACAACAATCATTTAATTCACTGAAAGAAAAAGGAATTTACGTTCAGTATCAATATTCGCTCAACGCTAAAAAATTGCTTGAATCAACTTTTGGCAAATTAAAATTGGGCTTTGTTCCAATTAATGTACCTCCGGCTTTTGTTTACTTAGCTCAAAAGAACTCCTAAAAATCAAAAGTTCTTGAAAATTCGGTTCCTCCCCACTCTACAATAGTGAAACCACTTCTATTG
>JAUHXX010000195.1 GCA_030426825.1 Bacteroidia bacterium
GGAGACAAACAAGGCATGGGGATATCATTGACCTACATTGCCAGCATCTCATTGCTTAATGGAGATACCGCCACCGCAATTGAATATCAAAATTATGCCCTAGAGCTTTCAAAAGAATTGGGTGACAACAGAGGAATTGCAGGTTCACTAAATCAATTGGGATTTATCCACCTTTTAAAAGATGAGTACACAGAAGGATTCGAGCTGTTGACACAATCTTTAACAATCAGTAACGAAATTGGATCGCAACTTGACAAAAGAAATGCCTTAGTCAGCTTGCTTAAAGGTTACTTATGGAAAGGAGATTTTAAAGAGGCTGAAAAGTATTTGCAAGAACTTGTGGAGATGAGAAAAAGAGATATTAAAACCAATTTCGCCATTTTATCAGAACAAGAAAAATCCATGTATTTTAAAACAATGGCTGAAGAGTATGACAATTTATACGCTTATGGCAATTTGACTTATGCTTCTAACCCAGCAATCACGACCACCCTCTATGACAATACCCTCATGTTAAAAGGATTGCTGTTGAAATCATCAACTGCAATGCGTGAAGCAATACTTACAAGTAAAGAACCTGATTTAATTGATCAATATCATGAATGGATAGCCATCAAAGTTCAAATAGCTGATGCCTACGCAAAAGGATTTGATTCAGATAGTCTGGAAAAAGCTGCAAATGTTTTAGAAGCAAGTCTGGTGAAAAAATCTGCCGCATTTGACGATTTCTATATTGGGGATCCAACATCTTGGGAGGACATTAAAAACAAGCTAGAGAAAAATGAGACGGCCATAGAATTCATTCGTTTTCCAAAAGATTTGATGAATGAAGATTCTGAAGTTATCTATGCTGCACTTACCATCCAGGCTGACTCAAAACAACCTAAATTAATTCAACTTTGCACAGAAAAAGATCTTGAAAAAGTTCTTGGAAAAATCACATCAACTAGTATCAGTCATGTTAATGAAGTTTATTCAAACAATGCTTTAACCGAATTGATTTGGAATCCACTCAAAACTGAACTTCAAGGAATGGACAGAGTTTTCTTCTCTCCTGTTGGATTACTTCACAAGATTGCTTTTTCAGCGATAAGAACTGGTGAAACCGGGCTAGTACGTGATCAGCTAGAACTGGTGCAATTAAACAGTACAGAGCAAATGCTATCTGATGACAAGGTACAAATCAATGATAATACCGTTGCCTCTTTATTTGGTGGTGTTAAGTACAATACCGACACTTCTGAACATGTTATTTGGAATTATTTACCTGGAACATTGGCCGAAATCGACTCAATCAAATCAACTATTGATGCTAAAGTAACAGTGAATTATCTCAATGGACTTGACGCGACAGAGGAACGGTTTAAACAGTTAGCAGAGGAAAGCACCATACTGCACATTGCATCACATGGCTTCTTTTATCCTGACCCTGAATTGGTTAGACAAGAAACACAAGTAGAGTTGGATCAAGATGAGCTGGCATTTAGAGGCGGATCATCAAATTATGGGATTTGGAATTTTGTAAACAATGAGAATCCACTAATGCGATCAGGAATTGCTCTGGCTGCTGCAAATGACGCTTGGCAACGAAATGCCTTTTCTGAGGGAGAAGATGGTGTATTATCAGCTCAGGAGGTATCCAATCTAAATATGACAACAACAGAACTGGTGGTTTTATCTGCATGTGAAACAGGATTAGGAGATATTCGGGGATCTGAAGGAGTTTATGGCTTACAACGAGCTTTCAAAATGGCTGGGGTAAACTACTTAATCATGAGTTTATGGCAAGTACCGGACAAAGAAACTGCCGAATTTATGACCCTATTCTATCAGCATTTAGTTGAAAGTAAGGATGTACGAATTGCCTTTAACAAAACACAATCTGTTTTGAGCGCACTTTACGAACCGTATTATTGGGCCGCGTTTATCTTGGTTGAGTAATCTTTTCTAAAGAGCGGCTAAAGCCGCATCATAATCTGGCTCATCAACTGTCTCCGAAACTTGCTCAGAGTGAACCACTTTTCCTGTATTATCAATCACTATGATGCATCTAGAATTTAAGCCAGCCAATGGACCATCTAAGATCTCTAATTGATAATCTTTTCCGAATTGACCTGTTTTAAAGTCAGATAACATGATCACATTTTCTATCCCTTCTGCCCCACAAAATCTATTTTGAGCAAATGGTAAATCACGAGAGATGCACAAAACTTTTGTCGATCCTATACTTGCCGCTTTTTCGTTGAATTTACGAACTGATGTTGCGCAGGTTCCTGTATCAACACTTGGAAAAATATTTAAAATCAATTGCTGCCCTTTAAAATCTGAAAGAGTTTTTGTAGACAAATCTGTTGCTATTAATTCAAAGTTTTTAACTTGTTCACCTGTCTTTGGAATTTCGCCCAATGTGTTAACAGGGTTTCCTTTTAATGTAATTTTTGCCATAGTTCGATTTTATAGAATCTAAATTAGTTTTATTAAATGATTAAGCCGGTGCCCCAATTTTTAAAAAGTTTTGAACCTGCATCTCGATATGCTTGTGCCTTGACTTCATCTTTTCTATCCTCGTAAAGATCTGCTAAAAACCAATTCGCAATAGCAGCATTTTGATAAAATTCTTGTTCATTAGCATCAGCGATTGCTTTTTTCAAAAAGTCAATTGCGGCCTCTGCATCATTTTTTCTATAAGCATTTAAACCTTGAAGAATGTACAGTTTATGGAGATAATTCTCAGGACAATAATCTGACCATTTTACGAATTTTTTAATAATCCGATTGATTCCTCCAGACCTATTGATGTTGGATTTCTGATTTTTAATCAGCGTTAATCCTTTATAAAAATAATATTCTGTTTGAATGTACAGTCCAGTCAGAGATTGAACGATATTATCTACATCTGTTAGTTTCTCCATGGCATCTTCCCATCTGGATTCTAAACAAGTTCGTTGAAGGTCCAACACGAGATTCACTGACAGTGTAAATTTATACTCAGTTTTTTCAAGAATGGATTCTACTTCGTTCTTGACGGTATCTTCTACCTCATTCCCTTGAAGTCGTTTAATGTGATACATGAACATGACTTGAAAATCTCTATAATCAATCATTTTTAGATCCTCGCACCAAACTGCATTTTGCATGGCCTGGTTATACACGTCATGTAGATTTTTCCCCACTAATAACAAGGTAAGTGATTCGTTTACGGTTGGCTCAGAAGCTCCTAAAAAATCACCTTGTTCATAGCCATTTTCAGTGGCAAGTTGATAATATTCTAACGTTGACCTAAGTGGCATTTTATATGCTAAATAGATGGCTTTTCCGAAAAAATATCTTGCCGATTGAACATTATATTTATCTGCTAGTCGGCCGCCGATTTCACTATACTCGTAAGCGGTTTTAAAATTCCCGATTCCAGCACCAGTGATTATTCCGTAAGCCATAAAGCCTGAATATGATTCGGGATTAATCCCTTTTCTCAAAGTAATTTGCATCAATTTCAGTGCTAAAACTCCGTTGAGTTCAGGATTCAGGTAATAAGCTGAACGGAACATCCATAAGATAACACTACAGGTAATTTCTGCTTCAGGATCTGACATTTTAGGCAAATTATAAATATCATCAAATGATTTATTGCCCAACATCAGTTTGGTTCGAGCCAGCTCTTTTACAACCGTGAGTTTATTTGCTTTATCAGAAACATTTATTCCTAGTTGCTGTAAAGCCAAAATTCCATTACTCAAGGCGGCAGATAATTCACCAAACTGTGTGTCTAGCATAATTTTGGCCAACCTCAGTTTGATTTGATCAGCTTTATTACAACGTGCTAAGCCTTGAGCATATAACTTATTGGCCAGTGATTCAACATTACACAATCTGGCGATTTGATACCCTTCAATTCGAATGGTCGCCGCTAGATGATATGCTGTTGACCAGTTATGATGCATATTGCTATCAAGGGCCTGGTGCAAATACCCCAAGGCCAGATCGAAAGACGCGGATAATTTAGCCTTTTGAACAGCCTGTAAATTCACTTCTGCATGCTGTATTTTCAATTCAAAAGGACTGTCATCAGTAATGCATTCATTTAAGTGATAAGCGCAGTCGAAAACGTATTTATAGTTTAAACCCAATGCAGAATTGCTTAAATAATAATCAGCAATTTTATAATGCAATTTAGATCTTAACTTTTCGCTCATAGAATCATGCACAGTTTCCTGTACCAAATCATGCTTAAATTTATAGTTTGTTAAATCAGATAAATCTTTCGAATCCTCTAATTGCATAGGAAGTAGGAAGCCGTTATTTACGGCTACTCGGTAGCTATTCTGCAAATCTTCTTTACTTTCACCAATAATTTGCGCAATGAATGGCACATTAAATTCAGACCCAAAACATGCACCAATTTGAATATTGAGCCTATCTTTTTCGCTCATTTGCTCAAGCTTGTTTCGCAACATTCTTGGCATTACATCTTCAATTGAAACGTCAATATTTTCGAAATCACCCCATGACCAGGAATTCGTTTTATCCGAATAAACTATCTCATTTACCCTACTTAATTTGCGTAAATATTCATTAAGAATGTACGGGTTTCCTTCACATTTTGAGTACAGAATATCTTCTAATCGCTCAAAGTCTGAATTAGAATTTTTAAACAATTCTTTTAATAAAGCACTGACTTCCTTTTTAGGTAATCCGGTAAGGACCACCTTAATTTCTTCTATGGTTGAATCAATCGAGAGCCCATTAAAATGATCACTCGGTCTATTAGAAATCACTACCAATAATCCATTTAATCGCTTTTCAATTAGTAAACGAATAATTTCTAGCGAATCCTTATCAGCCCATTGTAAATCATCTATATGTAATACAACATTGTGCTCTACCTTTTCAACTAAAAACGCAATGAAATTTAAAACAGTCCTGTTGAACTTATTTCTGAGTGATACCGGCGAAACTGTTTCGTTTCCTAATTGTGGATTAACTTGAATGGTTTCAAGTAATGAGGGGATGAATCGGTGAATTTCTGTCAGTTGGGACTCAAACTTTTCTAAAAAATCATTTTTCCATTCTGTCTGGTTACTTCCAGAAAGGGTAAATTGAAAATTCACTAATCCCTCGCAAATTTGACGCAATCCTAAGTAAGGTACCCCTTGCTTAAATTGCTCATACTTCCCCGTATAAAACTGGAAATCCTTATATTTTTTAAAAAACGACCTAGCGAAATACGATTTCCCTATTCCAGCTGGACCTTCAAATCGCACTAATAAATTCTCTCCAGAAATTGCCTTTTCAACAGTTTCATGCAGTATTTCCTGCTCCTGTTCTCTACCGTAAATGCGATTTGGAAAGAGCAATTCTGGATTTCCAGTTGGAGCACCTTTGTATTGTGATATTGTAGATATTTCTTCCATTAATTATTAAATCCTTCAGGTGCAGGGCCTGCAACCCATGATTTTCCTTGCCTAGAATATAATAGATAAAGATAGATTATATCTAGAAAAAATACGACTCCTCCAATAATGTGAACAAATGAATTAGGTGGGTCGAAACTAAAATAAACAATTGTATAAGCGAGTGTTCCTAAGCATTTACACCACCCCATTATTTTAGAGAATTTTTTGAATCTAAATTGTCTTAAAAACAAAGAAATAAACAATAAAGAGATCACCACATTTGAGATGTAAGCTGATTGACTCCCCCATTTATGGTCAAATCCAGATGCAATAAAAGAGGAATAAAGAGAAGCAAATATCCCAATTCCTATTAAACAAATTGGAATGAAATATTGTTTAATCTCAGGTATTTCAATTTGTTTTCTTCCGTACTTAAAGAGTCCAATAAGTATAAAAATATCAAGAAGAAACCATGCTCGATAACTCCAAATGAACAATTCTCCTAGATTTATGGAATCATAAAATAAAAACCCCCAAACAAATTCCCAGGCAATATTTCCCAACACACAAATCCAAGGCATTTCGACATATTCGTCCTTCACAATAGACCTTATTATTAGGGCATAGAGCGTTATCCAAAATAGCCATCCAATTGCCGTTACCGTTAGTTCGTAAGGCGTAAATTGCTCTAAGTTTATCCAATAGTTTGATGCCATAAGTTAATCTTCTAAATTCCAGTCTCTTCTTAAACTAGGTGGAATGTAAAACTTCACCTTTTTATCATTATTAAAATGGTTGAGCATGTGTTGCAAAAGATATCTTTTCACGTGCTCAGCTATTTTTTCAATCGCCTTGTGCGATTCTGTAAATTCATCCACCGAATCAAACACAACTCCAACCAATTTTGGAATCATTTTATCAAATAAATTCAAATGAGAATCTAAACGTAGAATTTCAGCAATTTGATCACCAATCATATGACGGATTATTGCTTCGGGAGCCGCATCAAACAGATGTCCTGGCATCATATCCGCCATAAACTTGCATACCGCTTGCGTTAACTCGGTTCCTTCATTTGAAGGTTCCATTTGATTCTTTAAAATAGATTCACCGAGATGCAATCCATCTTGGAATTTTTCAGGGTTCAATTCGTCTTTAAGGCCCATAATGTGCCCTATAACTCTCCAAGAATGATAATACCCTTGTTTTTCTTCATCTGAAAGTTGAATATTTAAAACTTCAAGACCTTGAATGGTAAGAGAAGAGAAAGATTGTAAAGTTCCTGCTAAATCTTGTTGATTGATTGGTGCTCCATAAACTTCTTCTTGCCAATGGTGTTTTCTTAAATAATATCTTATTGCAGCATGAATCAACCTAACTTTTTGAGCCGTTTCAATTCCCTTACCTTTTGGCTCCAAACCTCCTTCGCTATTGACATTAATTACAAACTGTGCCGTTTCCATTAATCGTCTGGTAAATACTTTTAAAGAACCGTTCTGTTCAGTTAACCTGCCTGTTGCATAGAGCACTTTTGCACCGTTGGCACACGCATATGCTTCTGGTAAAGATTTGGTGAGTAAACAAAGAGATATTTCTGGGCCATATTGTGAAAAGACTTTTTGACCAATTCTAACTTGATTCACATCAATCCAATTAGGCAATTTCGCCGATTCTTGAAAATAATTTTTCACAACCTCAGGAAAATCAATTTCTGAAATTTCATCATTTTCTCTCAACTGAGAAAACAGTTGATTTATGCCTTCAGTATTACCTGAGGAAATAATATCAGCAACAACCTGATCGGCTAACGGATCAGACTCATGTCTTACTGAATTGAATTCTTCAGGGGTCCAATTTTTTAAAGTGGGCATTTCTTAGGGTTTACACTGCTTAATATAGCTATTTTATTTTGTGACATCCCGTATTTGAAACTAAAAATCTCGCTGTTGAATACTAAATTACTGACATTCAGCGCATCAAAATAAGTCATGATTAAAGTAGGATGGAATAATT
>JAUHXX010000196.1 GCA_030426825.1 Bacteroidia bacterium
CCATACTTCTGGTGTGCGAAAAGAATGGTACCGTGATGATTTGGAAGAAGCTGCGACAAGAGATCCTTATCCGAAAATTATAAAACTGGCATTAGATGCCGGGTTGAGTAAAAAAGACATTCAAGAAATTGAGGAAGAGATTAACGATTATGTTAACGAAGAATTTGACAAAGCATTAAATGCTGAAGAACCAGATCCTTCATCTATACAAGATTTTTATTTCGCCCCCACTCCAATTACAGAAGAAAAAGGAGAGCGTGAGCCTGCAGGTAAAAAAGCCAGTGTTATGGTTGACTCTGCTTTGTTTGGAATCAGAGAAATCATGGAAAAGCATCCTGAGGCATTATTATATGGTCAAGATGTTGGCGGCCGATTAGGAGGTGTTTTTAGAGAAGCAGCTACATTGGCTCAACAATTTGGTGATGATCGCGTATTCAACACTCCGATTCAAGAAGCGTTCATTATTGGTTCAACTGTAGGTATGTCAGCTGTTGGATTGAAACCCATTGTAGAGGTTCAATTTGCAGATTATATTTGGCCAGGATTGAATCAGTTGTTTACTGAAGTGAGTCGATCTTACTATTTATCAAACGGCAAATGGCCAGTTAGTTCAATATTAAGAGTGCCAATTGGAGCATATGGTTCTGGAGGACCATACCACTCTTCTTCTGTTGAATCAGTTGTGACAAATATTAGAGGAATCAAGGTAGCTTATCCATCTACCGGAGCAGATTTAAAAGGATTAATGAAGGCTGCGTTCTACGATCCAAATCCAGTTGTGATGTTAGAACATAAAGGATTGTATTGGTCAAAAATTAAAGGAACTGAAGGCGCAATGACGATTGAGCCAGATGAAGACTATGTCATTCCGTTTGGTAAAGCACGAGTGGTGATTGAAGCTGAGAGTGAAAAAGTTGAAAAAGGCGAATCTTTAGTGGTTGTAACATATGGTAGAGGGGTTTATTGGACATTGGAGGCTGCAGAGCAATTCCCAGGACAAATAGAAGTTATAGATTTAAGAACCTTATCTCCTTGGGATGAAGAGACGGTTTACTCAGCAGTAAGAAAACATAACAAAGTAGTTTTAGTAACAGAAGAATCAAGAGAAGCTAGCTTTACTTTAGGTGTTGCCGGTAAAATTCAAAAGAATTGTTTCACTTCTTTGGACGCACCAATTGAGATTGTTGGATCTGTGGATACACCAGCTATTCCTTTGAATTCAATTTTAGAGGCTGAGTTGCTCACGAATGGTCCTAAAGTAGCTGAAGGAATTGCAACTACATTGAATTTTTAAATATGATGAAATCTAAATTCTTAGCTGGAACCATTGCAACATTAGTTGCTTTAATAGTAGTAGTTGGAATAGCCATTTTTTTAGCATTAGTATTGGAAGTTGATGCGAGTAAAAACTGGTTTACCTATACAGCTGCTTTCATTACCATTGCCACCTGGATGGGTGTTTATAGTAAACTAAAACCTAAAGAGGAAGAGTCAAATAATTCTGACGAAGATGTTCCGCCAGCTCGAAAAATGGAGATGTAGATCTAAAAAAAATCTATCACATGTAACTTTTAGTAGTATAAGTTTGTTTCATTAACAACCAAAAACATATACGAATGAAAAAGTTAATTATTATTTGCTGTTTTTTTATTGTCAGCTTATCCTCGAATCTTTTAAATGCCCAGTGCGGATTTCCAACTATGCCATGTACAATTACTCAAACTGGTAATCCAGGGGAAGTTCAAATTCAATATGACTTATCGAGTATGACATACCCTTCAGGTTTTATTGGTCAGGTAAATTTCCATAACACGACAACCGGAAGCTCAATAGTTTGGACACCGGAAATTTATAACTTCTCAAATCCGACATTCAAAACATTAACAGAAAATGGAGACTACTATGCTGTTGCTTACACAATTGGCTATAGTCAATTCTGCTGGGACTCAATAGTATTACCAAATTTTAATGTAAGCTCTGTTTTACCAATTTGTGGAATTGCAGCTGGTGTCAATGTGTCAATGTCTGCTAACCAAGCCACATTTAATGTTGTTGGTAGCAACTTAACTGGTGCAACTTACAACTGGAATTTCGGAGATGGAACAAATGGAACGGGCGGCCCAAGTACAACTCATACATACCCAGCCCTAGGCACAGCTCCAGCAAATTATGAAATAAGCGTGTCAGTGTCAAACGGAGCTTGTGCGGATGTATTAACAAACGGAATTTACTTAAGTAATTCCAGCGGCGGTTGTCATGCAAATTTTTTAATAGAACCTCATCCAACTAATGCCGGTGTTTATTACGGTTTCAATTTTTCTAACATGTATGACACGACAAATTATAGCTACTTATGGGATTTCGGTGATGGTACTACCAGTACTCTTCCCTACCCTTCGCATACCTACTCAAGTGTAGGAACATATAATGTATGCATGACAGTTTCCAATAGCTCTGGACCTGGTTGCTCTATGACTACCTGCGATTCATTAAATGTTATTGTTAAATCAGGAACAACTCTAACTTTTATTAATCCATACGCAACCAATTCTATTTTCGAAAAAGAAGTTAAAAAGTTAGCTATTTTTCCAAATCCAAATCAAGGAGAATTTACCATTGAATTGAGTTCTCATCAGGACAAAAATTCTACCCTTTCAATTATTGACCTTCAAGGTAGATCCATTTACTCTGAGACACATCAGATTAATAAGGGAGAAAATCAAATTTCTATCAACCTGAATAACAAACAAGCTGGCATCTATTTCATCAAATTAGATGAACAATTAGTCGAAAAAATAATTATTGAGTAGATCTCAATAAAATCAATACTTAAGAACGTATTTCAAAAAGAAATGCGTTCTTTTTTTTTGTTTCAGACAACCCTTTTCATTTAACGGTTGTATTTAGTGTGAACTAAAAAATCTATTATGAAAAAAACAGTTACTTTTTTATTAGCATTTATCTGCTGTTCGTTTTTTGCGAACGTTTCTATTGCTCAATGCGGTGCAACAATTACGGTTACTCCAACTAGTAATCCAGGTGAAATTATTATTGATTATGATTTAACAGGATATGCCACTCCAAGTACATTCTCATCTTACGTGGATTTTTATGATGGAAGTTTAAATTATGAATCAACTGCGTATGCAAATGCGGCAAGTTTACCTGTGACTCATACTTTAAACACAAACGGAACTTACCAATTTATCAGCTACATTGATTCTTCAGGATCATGTACGGATACATTGATGGGGACTGTTACCATCAGTAATATTAACACACCTAACTGCAATGCGTCAATTAGTCTTTATCAAGACTCAACCAATATCGCCTTGTATTATGGATATAATAATTCTACTGGAACCAACTTAACTTATTCTTGGGATTTTGGTGACGGCACGACTTATAACACGCAATATCCTTCTCACACCTATTCTTCAGTAGGAACATTTAATGTTTGTTTGATTATTTCTGACGGAATGGGCTGTACAGATACGGCTTGTCAGTCTATTACAGTGGTTATAAAAGCTGGTACTACAGTGAATATTATAGATCCGGGAACAGCAAATTCGATTGAATTAGAGAAAATTTCTGAAATCAATGTATTTCCAAATCCTTCAAAGGGAGAATACAATATCCAATTTAATTCAAACGAAGTCAAAAGCTCAAGACTTGCAGTAACTGACCTACAAGGAAGAATAATCTATTCTGAGCTGGAAAATATCAATGAAGGTATGAACCTATTGACATTAGATCTTGTTGGAACTGACGCAGGAATTTATTTGTTAAGTTTAGACAATCATTTATTAGAAAAAATAATTATTGAGTAGATCTCAATAAAATCAATACTTAAGAACGCATTGCATAAAGTAATGCGTTCTTTTTTTGCCTTTTTTGTAACCACATCTACTACTATTGTGACTAATTAAGAAACAATTAAAATTAGATATGGAAAGTTTGACACTATTAATCCCAATTTCATTGTTCGCAATGGTATTTGGAATCGTTTACTTCGCGATCATCACTTCTCACCGAGAAAAAATTGCAATGATTGAGGCGGGAATGAATCCGAATGAAGAAAATCAAAAGGAAAAATCACACAATAAATTAAGAGCTGCATTACTCTTTGTTTTTGTTCCGATTGGAATCTTATTGGGAAGATTATCTTATCCTTCATTGGGAATGGAACCAGAAATTTGCCAACTCGTATTTGCCTTTTTATTCGGTGGAATAGGATTGGCCTTGACTTACATTTTAGAACAAACTTGGTTGAGAAACAGAGACAACAATTCAGTTGACTAGGTGGAAGAAAGCCAAGTACATACTTACATTTCAGAAGTTAAATCTGGAAACACTGCGTCCTTTACTCCTCTTGTTGAGGGATATAAGGATATGGTGTATTCTATATGCATTAAAATAACCTCAGATGCTGAATTAGCAGAAGAAGTTGCACAAGATACTTTTGTGAAAGCTTACCAAGGATTAGCAAAGTTTAAAGGCAAATCTAAATTCTCAACTTGGCTTTATCAAATTGCCTATTTCACTGCAATTAATGCTATCAGAAAAAAAGGTCTTGTTCGTAACGATCTTAAGGACGCCAATAACATTGAAGCAGACGAAAACAGTTTAGATAATCTAGAGAGCAAAGAGAAGACTGAGATGATTAACAAGGCATTAGAACAGTTGAAACCTGAAGACCGAGGATTAATTACGCTCTACTATTTAGAAGAGTTGACCATTGATGAAGTTTCAAAAATTGCACGTTTATCCATATCAAACGTCAAAGTGAAAATTCACCGAGCCCGGAAAAAATTATATGGCATTTTGAATCAACTGCCACAAGAAGAACTAAATTCAATACGCTATGAATAAAGAAATTGAAGACAAAAATCTATTTGATCATATCAATAAATCAGAGCAATCAGAGATGTCGTCTAATTTTACGCATCAAGTAATGAGCAAGGTTGAACATCTTGAAATCAAAAAGTCTGTTACCGATAAACCGCTTGTGGGCTTGGTTGGCTGGTTGATGTTTATTCTATTTGGAGGATTGATTATTACATCATTTATTATTGCCTATCAAACAGAAGAGTTTTCTCTTTCATTGCCAAAAATCGATTATTCTAAAATTGCGCCTTTCATGAATATTGTTTTGGCTACGATATTCTCAATTGCCGCTTTAATAGTAATTGATAAATTTTTGAGAAAGCCAAAAAATGGTTAAATCCTGTCGGAATTACCTGACTTACTTTCCTCTATTTGGGCATCCTGTTTTAGACGACCGAATTTATAATAAAGACCTAATCTGAAACTAGAGAATGTCCAACGGTTACTAGATGAACCAGTATAATTTCCAGCAAAATCTTCGAATCGATTAACAAAAGGAGTTATTTCCTCAGCCTCTACATATATCTGAAATTTGTTGTCCAACATTTTTTTGGTCAATCTGATGCCCCAATGCACCCTCACTTGAGCTTTGCGTTCTCCATTCCCCCATTTACCGACATAAAATCGATTGGTAAGTGTGAAATTTTTAGGCAAAAAGAAGTTCGCATATGACCAAAAACCATAGGTCAGGTTATAAAAATCACTTCGTCCAAAAATTGGTGTGAACGAATACTTATTATAGTCTACCCATACAGAATTCCATGCGCTCATCCACTTTGTCTTTAACGGCACACTTAAACTGACATTTAATCCTTGATTACTTTCTGCGTTCCATGGTGTTGAATTGACTAAAAAGGTAGATTGATCGATAAAAGAAAGATTACTTTGAGGGTTTTTGGCAAAAGAATAATTGACGCTCAAATTGTACTTGTAAAACAAGTCAATATTAAATCCGAATGTCTGCCTAATCTCAGGCCTTAAATAAGGGTTACCGTAAGTTATCATTAAGCTGTCTTCTTGAATTACAAATGGATCATAATTTGAAAACCTAGGTCTATCAATACCGGTATTGTAACTAAATGTAATGCCGACTTTCTCATTTGGTTCAATCAAAAGGCTGGCCGAAGGAAAAAGTAAGGCATATGAAGAATCAATGAACTGCTTTTCTAAAGAATTACTGTATCCATCCAAACTAGTGTATTCCCCACTTACACCTGCCCTAAACCCAATGATATCCCATTCCTTTGAAACTTCTACAAAGGCACTTGAATTTTGTTCTGTGTAATCATAAGAATTGGTAAATAAGGGATCTAAAATCCATTCGTTTTCCATTTCATTGAACTGATTGAACTCTTTTCCATTAAACACGAGACCATAAGACCCTCCTCCACTCATTTTCCATCCTGTTGTATCAAATACGTGCTCATAAGATGTTCTGAAATCAATTATATTCGGCCTGTTTTTAGAATCATTTTTGATATTAAAATCCGTAATGTCACCTGTGCTTTCTTCGGTATATTGATTTCTTGAAATACCAGATGATTCATCAACTTTGATATTATAATTCACATTGATTTCAAAGGCACTGTTATTCGTATCTGTTTCCCACAAATAATTTAAAAAACTGCTCCCGTTCACCCATGTATAAACAGTAGATGATGATTTGTTATTTGTTAGGGCCAAAATGTTGTTTTGCAGATACTGAGATGAGTCTGTTCGTTCACCAATATAACGGTTAGAGTGCCCTCTAATACCCATTGTTATCTTATGACGATCATTGATTCTGTAAGCTCCTTTAATATTAACGAAGGGATCAATATTTGAACTCTCAGCATCCCACCCATTGATTTCTGTTCTTTTTTAATCATCAGTTGAATTAAATTCACCTTGACCATAAGAATACCTTTCTCTATAGTGACTTCCAACATTTGCATTTAAAGAAAACTTCTTCTTTTTTAAGCTAAGCCCCAAACTCAGATCACCAGCCGGTTTCAACTGCGTATTTACACCACCGGAACCACTTATAGTAACATTATATCCTTCTAGTCTAAAATCTTTGGTAAACACCTCAATCACACCGCTCCCTCTACCTTGAGCCTTATATTTAGCTGATGGATTTGTAATGATCTCAATTTTCTCGACCATTGTCGCAGGAATTGCTTTCAATTCATCATTCGATAAAATGGGCTGTCGATCAATTAGTATTAAAGGAACGCCTTTTCCTATTATCTCAATTCGTTCATCATCTGGTGAAGTTAATTTTGGTGAAGCTTTTAAAATCTCAAATAAATTGGTCAATTGCTCTAAGGTGGTACCCGAAACATTTATCTGAATGCCATCCATTGTTCTTTCAAAAGCAGGCTCACGATAAACCACCTCAACAGCATCTAAATTTAAATCTGCCTCTAATTGAATGATTCCAAGATTCACCTCATTGGAAGTTGTTTCAAAATTTATAATGGTATCAACATATCCCGCCAATTTAATTTT
>JAUHXX010000197.1 GCA_030426825.1 Bacteroidia bacterium
CCGAATCTAGACGCGGGAACTGATACTTTAATTGGCCTTGGAGGAGAAATTACATTATGGGCAAGTTCTACTCAAAATGTTACTTATCAATGGATTCCTGAACCAGATGAATGTATAGAGTCTGATTGTAGTTTAATTTATGATGTTCCAGATCAGGCGACAGTTTATGTCGTTATCGCAACGGATGAATATGGATGTGTTAATTCGGACACCATTTTAGTTGATATTAATGGTTATATGGACGTTTTTGTTCCAAACATCTTCTCTCCAAATGGTGATGGATTCAATGACTTTCTAGTGATTAACGGTCCAAGACTCTACAATTACACTATAGAGATTTACGATCGTTGGGGAAAGAAAATTTTTGTGTCTAATGAACAAAAAGATTATTGGGATGGTAGCTTCAATGGGTCTCTTTTAGCGCCGCAAACCTTTGTATATATGCTTTCAGGAGAAACTGTCTTAGGTGAGCGAATCACTAAAGAAGGTAACGTTTCTATAATTAAATAAATTCCAACCTTTGAAATTATTATCCGTTTATATTTGTAACACACACTTAATGCTATGAAAAAAACTTTACTCTTTATTTTAAGCTTAATGCTTATTAACCAGGGCTTTTCCCAACTTCAAAAACCGATCTCTTATGGAGATGGAGTTAGCCCTAATTGGACTCAAACTAAAGCACCTGGTGACTCATGCGGTGTTTACTATAACAACTATATTGGATTGACTAAAACAGCAACCGTATTATTAGAAGAGATGAGAACTGGTGATGGCTCTGATGTTAATCCTTATCCCGGAAGAGGTCAACGATTTCATGCTCCTCAACCAATAGAAGTACATGGAATACAGTTTTACTCTTATGAAACTAATCCAACAGTAGATTCATTAATGGCAATTACGGTACTTTATGACTACGATTCATCAAATGATTCTGTTGGAGTTGAATTCGCTAGAGACACTGTTTATGTAAAGCATCAAGCTTTTAGTATCAATCTGATGGATATTTCTGTTCAAAGTGTTTTTGACAATCCGGTAACTGTGACTCAAGATTATATTATAGCGGTTTACACCCCAACAAACGACTCATTGAAGATCATCACAAGCAGTGCCCCGGCTAATGACGGTGCAGGTGAGGGAGTTTCGTTTGCCTATTATGACAATCCGGCAGCACCAAGCTTTACAGGTTGGTATTCTACACTTCCAACTTTTGGAGCTTCTTATGATTTGGATTACTTAATTGATCCTTTTGTGAAATATGATTTAACTGATGGATTTACTGTACTAGATGATACTATTTGTCCAGAATTAGTAAGTGCAGGCTGTGTAAATTATTCGCAATTCCCTATATATGCTGACCCGCATTATAATGCAAGCTCTGCCGCACCATCTTCAAATCTTCAATGGTTATGGGGAGATGGATTCCAAAACACGAATATTGTAACAGCTTGTCATACCTATAATAATCCTGGTGACTACACAATTACCTTGAACGATACGCTATATCGTCATGATGTAAATAACAATGTTTGCGTTGGTATATCAACAGAAATGATTCACGTAAAAGATACTGTGGTAGCCGATTTTACATTTGTAACAGGCGGCATAATTGTAGACTTCACCAGTACAGCTTCAAATGCTGATTCATTAGCATGGGATTTTGGTGATGGCAATACAGGTGGAGATTCACTCACTATCCAACATAATTACGATAGTCTTGGAACGTTTGATGTGTGGCTATATGCTTACAACGAATGTGGAGTAGATTCAGTGATGATTCAAGTTACTACTGATGACGTAGGTGTTGAAAATTACAACTTCGCATTTAAAATGTATCCGAATCCTGCTAATGAGCAAGTTTTTGTGACTGGTTTGGTTGAAGGAGCTCAAATTGATTTAATCAATATTCTAGGAGAATCTATTAAAACAACTGTTGCTACTCAAAATAACCTAGCTATTGCATTAGATGAATTAAGTAATGGAACCTATTTTGTTCGTGTAAGCACAGAATATGGATACGTCACTAAAAAACTGGTCGTAAGAAAATAAGATTTGAAGACTAACAAGTAAGCCTCTCTTAGATTTATTCTTCGAGAGGCTTTTTATTTTCTTCTTTTTTTTAACGTACTTTGTAGTATGGTCAAAAAGCGGTTGAAAAACCCAATATTTCTATTTTATCTACTCGTTGGATACGTGATCATTCAATTCTCATGGTGGTTATTTTTAATTTTTTCATTGTACGAAAAAACCTATGACAACCCTGATGAGCTTAGGCAAAAAACCTGGATGCTAATCGGTGAAGGCTCAGTGTTTTTCATCCTATTAATTCTGGGAGTCGTGATGATTAGGAAAGCGTTCAAAAAAGAAAAAAAGCTGAATGAAATCCAAGAAAACTTCTTACAATCCGTCAGTCACGAATTGAAAACACCAATTTCTTCAGTAGGACTTTATTTGCAAACTCTTCAAAAGCATCAATTAGATCAATCAAAAAGAGAGGACATCTACCAAAGGTCTTTGGACGAAATAGAACGACTTAATCATTTAATTTCAGACATCCTTACTGCCAGAAACATTGAAAGCGACAACTATTATTTTAACAAAGAATCTTTCGATATCGGTGAACACCTACAGTCCACATTAAACAGGTTTAAAGACACCATTCTTAAAAATAGAACCGTAGAATTCAATATAGAACATGTTAGCCACCCATTGGATAAGTCAGCTTTTGACGGAATTATTTATAATCTAGTTGAAAATGCAATTAAATACTCTCCTGAAAACAGTAAAATAGGCTTTGATTTGATTGCAAACACCTCTGGTTTTACATTTAGGATAACTGATGAAGGGCAAGGAATTCCCAATGAATTAAAGAAAAGAGTTTTTGACAAGTTTTACCGAGCTGAAAATGAATCAACACGAAAAACGAAAGGCACTGGACTTGGAATGTATATTGTTCGATTTTTAGTTGAGGGGCAAGGTGGAAAAATCAGTTTAAAGGATAACAAACCTACAGGGTTAATTGTAGAAATAGAATTTTCAAATAAGCATGAATAAAGTAGCATTAATGATTCTTGATGGCTGGGGCCATGGTGATAAGAGCAAATCGGATGGGATTTATAACGCTGACACACCGTTTATGGACTGGCTAGAAAGCACTAAACCCACTGCTGAACTATTAACGCATGGCGAGCACGTAGGCTTGCCACAAGGTCAAATGGGAAATTCAGAGGTCGGGCACCTGAATATTGGTGCGGGAAGAATTGTTTATCAAGAATTGACAAGAATAAATAAATCAATTGAAGACGGTGAATTTTTTGAAAACCCTGTTTTAAAGAATGCACTTTCGAACGCTAAGAATGAAAACAGGGACGTTCATTTCATTGGCCTTGTTTCAACCGGTGGCGTTCATTCTTCATTAGACCATTTAACTGCTCTAATAGACTTTGCCGAAGAACTTAACATAGAAAACTCTTTTGTACATGCATTTACTGATGGTAGAGATTGTAATCCCACCACAGGTTTAGGTCATATTGAATATCTTGAAAACTATATTGAAAATAAACCTACTCAAATTGCTTCTGTGATTGGAAGATACTACGCCATGGATAGGGACAATCGTTGGGAACGGATCAAGACGGCTTATGATTTATTAGTGAACGGGATTGGAGAAGCGTTCGAAAACCCGATAGATGCTATAAAAGATTCTTACCGAGAAAACATCACTGATGAATTTATCACCCCAAAATCTATTAGAAAAAATGGACAGCAAATTGCCCATTTAAAACCTAATGATTTGGTGATTTGCTTCAATTTCAGAACTGATCGTTGTCGTGAAATTACAGCAGTTCTGACTCAGTACGATATGCCTGATTATAAAATGTCAAGACTCAATTTGGATTATCTCACTATGACAAACTATGATAAGACATTTAAAGGTGTCAAAGTCATTTTTGAAAAGGACAATCTCAAAAACACGTTAGGTGAAGTTATTTCAGACCACAATCTCTCACAATTGAGAATTGCCGAAACAGAGAAATATCCTCATGTCAGCTTCTTCTTTTCTGGGGGAAGAGAAACGGCTTTTTTAAAAGAGGAAAGAATTATGATCCCATCACCGGATGTTGCCACCTACGATTTAAAACCTTCAATGAGTGCAGTCGAAATAAAAGATGCCGTACTAAAATTCATGAACGAAGAATCACCAGAATTTATCTGCTTGAATTTCGCCAACACTGACATGGTTGGACATACAGGATCTTACCCTGCTATACTTGAAGCGGCAAACTGTGTAGATCAATGTTTGCAAGAAGTGGTTGAAAAGGGTCAAAAAATGGGATACGATTTTGTTATCATTGCTGATCACGGGAATTCTGATTACGCCATTAACCCTGATGGTTCGCCAAATACTGCTCATTCACTAAACCCTGTACCAATTATTGTTTTATCAGATAAAGTGAATTCTATCAAATCGGGCACTTTGAGAGATGTAGCTCCCACAGTGTTAGATTTATTAGGCATTGCGCAACCGATCGAAATGACAGGGGAATCTGTAAAAGTTGACTAGTTATTCACAAAAGGTTTTCCGTAAATACCGAAACTAACTTTGTAGTTTCACGCTCTAATTCATAGATTTGTAATCTACTACCCTAATTATGCCCCTTAAAGTCCCTGTATTTATAGTGCTCATGTTCTTTTCATACATGAGCTTATGTCAAGTTGTTAATGGTTATGCTGAAGTTACTTCAATTGCTGGTGCTTCTTTCGGTATTGGAGCCGTAGATGAAACTGCCGATACTTTCGAAGATGGAGAATGGGTGGTTGTTATGCAAATGCAGGATAACGTTATTGGAGATGTCACAAACACATCCACATTTGGGGCTTTAGGCAGTATCAATAACACGGGTGTTTACGAGATTAGACAAATAGCAAGTATTGTTGAAACAGCTGGTGTACCCACGACCATTACTTTAGTGAATAACCCGAATTTCACTTATAATATTTGTGCAAATTGTCAGGTTCAACTAATTACTTTTCGTGAATATGGAAGTCCGAATTATACAACGACAGCCGATATGAGTGCGAGACCTTGGGATGGCCAATTGGGAGGAGTATTAGCATTTTATGTACCTGGTACGTTCACGCTTGCACATAATTTAGACGCTGATCTAGATGGATTCCGTGGTGCAGGACCAAACGCAGGAGGATCAACAAGTTGCCAAGGTAATTCTAATTACAGAGTTACTACTCAAAACAACATGGCAGATAAAGGCGAGAGTATTTACAAGAACACCACTGCAGGTTATAATGCAGGAATGGGAAGAATGCTAAATGGTGGAGGAGGCGGTAACAGTCACAATGGCGGTGGCGGTGGTGGAGGCAATTACACCTCAGGTGGCCAAGGCGGGCCGGGCTGGAACAACTGTAATCCTGGAGCAGGTGGACTGGGTGGTCTATCATTGCAGGCTCAAATAGCAGTTGGACGTGTTTTCATGGGCGGCGGCGGAGGTGCTGGAGAAGGGAATAATAATCTTGCCACTGATGGTGGTGCTGGAGGCGGAATCATTTTAATAAAAGCGGATGAAATTGTTACTGGTACCTGTGGAGGATTAACCATTAGCGCAAATGGAGAAAACATATCCTTCGCGGGAAATGATGGAGGTGGAGGTGGCGGAGCGGCTGGTTCAATTGTTTTTGAAGTTGATACTTGGAATGTAAGTGCATCATGCCCTTTAACTGTCGAGGCAAACGGTGGCAATGGTGGAGATGTGAACAATGGAGGCACTCATGGCGGAGGCGGTGGTGGTGGACAAGGCGTTGTATTCTACTCAATTTCAGAGCCTACTGCAAATACCACAACAACGACTAATAATGGGGTTGGTGGCTGCGATAACAATTCTAGTCCGTGCAATTCTCAAGCTGGGTCAGGTGGCGGCTCTGATGGGGATGGTATTCAAGAATTATTAACAGGACCCCTACCTATAGAATTAATTGAATTTAGAGGAGAGATTCTGAATGGCATATCTCATTTATATTGGACTACAAATTCTGAATTAAATAACGACTATTTCACTGTTGAACATTCTATAGACGGAATTAATTTCACAAAAGTTGTGAAACAGAAAGGTGCTGGAAATAGTTCTACTCAAATCAACTATCAAGGACAACATCCGCAACCACAAATTGGATTGAATTATTATAAATTAAGGCAAACTGACTATAACGGGACATACAGTCACTCAGAAGTTATTACCTTAAAATTTGATGATGATCAAACACTCATTTATCCGAATCCAGCACTGCAAGAGGTAACTATTAAGAAAAAGTCGATTAACAATTACAGCATTAACATTCTAGATCTTCAAGGAAAACAGGTACCCTTTACTATTTCGTCTAATTCTGATAATTCCGTGACTTTAGATTTGACTGAACTCGGCGCAGGTGTTTATTTCGTTGAATTATCGGCTCATGGCTCAGCTGAGCGCATAAAACTAATTCACAATGACTAAAGTAACTTCTTTGGCTTTCCTGCAATGAAATCTTTTAGATAACTCGGTTCAAAATAAGCCACATCTTCGAATTCACCATTTTGATACTTTTCAAAACTTAGTTTAGCCATTCCGGCTGCACTAACCGGCGTATCCAAATCAAATTCAAAGTTAGAGGATGTCAAAACGTCCATGCATTTCGCTGCGCCCGGTCCAATAAAGAGCAGTTTACGATCATTCCATTTTTCAAAAACAGTATCCTCTACCACCAAAGCATTGGTATCCTCAATTACATTTAAATTTTCATCAAAGATGGCTGTGTAAACCTCCATCCGTCTTGCATCAAACATGGGACAAATGTACGAAGAGGGTGCCTCAACTTGTGCTGCCAAACATTTCAAAGAATTGACTGCTATCAAAGGAATATCCAGTCCATAACAAATACCTTTAGCAGTTGAAACCCCAATTCTCAAACCGGTGTAAGAGCCAGGCCCTTCACTTACAGCAACGGCGTCTAGATCCTTTATGGTTTTATTCGCTGATTTTAATACAGATTCAATGAATCCGTTCAACTTTTCAGCATGAGAAAATTTTTCTGAGGTCAGTTCTTCTTTCGAAAATACGATTCCGCTTTCAGCCAAAGCGACACTACATGTTTTTGTAGCAGTTTCTAAATTCAGTATTAGGGCCATTAATCAACTATCAATATTTCAACTCTTCTGTTCGCCTCTTCTTCTTCCAAGCTTTTGGGCTTTTCGTAGGTCATTTGGGTATTCCCAAATCCTATCGCTTCTAATCTCTCAACAGAAATACCGTTGTTTTTAAGGAACTTTTTGACT
>JAUHXX010000198.1 GCA_030426825.1 Bacteroidia bacterium
AAACGCACCCTCAGCAATTTTTTCATTTGGTACTACTAATTCACAAGCTAAACCAGATAACTTTACTTTTCTAGTATCAAACAGAAAACCAAGACGCTCATCATTTCCTGATTTGCCTCTGCTGACATCTGTTAAAATGAAGCTCCAATGTGGCCCCATTACTTTTAACATATGCCTGAACGCTTTTAAATCACCTTTCAATTCTTGTATCGCAATAATGTCGAATCTAGACATGATGGAAGCTATCCCTAAAACAGAATGAAGATCTCTTTTTGGTGAATCATCATCAGTAGCATCCCATTTTTCAGTTAGACCTCCAAAAGCACGAACATTCCAAGTACCTATTAGCACGTTATTATCTAATTTTTTAGCTGGAACTGCAGCATCTAAAACAGAATTTAAAGAGGTGATATCTTGGATTACATGAGAAGGTGGGTTATCAGTTATTTTAGGCATATTGGTTCAAATTCAGGTTTTTAGAAATATAGTTATTTATTGTGAAAACAGGTTATCTAGGCGCGCTCCCGCTGCTCCGTTTCACTTCAAGCGGGATTAGTTCGATTACGCGATTTTTATCTAAATCGCTATCTTACTGAAGCGAGCCGTACGCTGGCGCTGAAGCTTTAGCGTAGGCGCCATGCGAGTGGAGCAAGGGTGGTGACATGAGTAACGCGCAGAATAAGTGTTGTGGCACCAACTGTTTACAGCAGGGCTGGCGGAGTTTTTGACGTAGCTGGGGAAAGACAAGTTTTGCGACTGAATGAGGCGCAATGAAATGAAGGTGATTGAAGGAGCAATGCTTGTGTGTGGTTTGAGAAGTGTGCTAAGCAAATCTTGTGCAGCTTACTGACAAACATGGATTCTAAAACTGTGACCCGTCAGGGCAAGCCAGAAGGGCGCAGCAGCCCGATTAGCCCGCAGCGACCCGCAGGCGAGCACAAATATTAAGGTGCGGTGATCCCGAATATGTTTTTGTGGGTTTTGTTTTCTCAAAACCTTACAAATACTATTTCGGGAGCAGTAAAGCACCGGGTGAGGATTGAACGGAATGTGTGAAGCAAAGCATTAAGCACAAGGGCGAACGCAGAGAGTTTATATACCTTTTTGATTATGGTTTGCGAAACAAAATGAAGGGATTGACGAACGCCTTATAACCTGTGACTACCTCATGAAGAACAGTGTTATTACTATGATTATTACGATTGCAATAACAACATTTTTATAAAGATTTTCTTCCTTGTCTTGTTTGGCCCATTCAGCCACATTGGTAATTCCGTTTTTTCTTGCAATTGCTTCCAGGACTGAAATTCGAGCGGAATGATCTGATTTTCTTTGATTAGACGATAATTCATAAAGTTTCTTCAGCTTGTTTTTGACTTCATTTAAAGTAATTGGGGTATCCTCTTCAATTATAGCAGCAAAAACAGGGTCAACTCCTGCATCTCCAACAATCGACTCTTTTTTATTTGTTAAGGCTTCTTTTTGAATCTGGATCTCGGCTTCTTTGGCCCTTAATTCTCGTTCTATTCTGGCTTTTTCTTGTTCTTCTTTTTGTTGCTGGCGTTGCTCTTCAACTTCTGTTTTAATCCTTTCGAAATTTTCGTTGAAGTATTCACGGTACTCAATTGGTGATTCGAAAAACTTGTTTCTCGACTCTAACATTTTGAAATAACCTTCCCTGTCATTTGCATCCCAGTTCTGTTTTATGGAAGATTTGATGAGGGTGTCTCTCAGCTTTTCCATTTCTGTTTTAGCAATATCTAGTTCATTGTTCATTAAATGAAAATCTGCTTTTCTTATACCAGATAGCTTGGATGTAACGTTTGAAATTGTAGATTTATCAAAAGCAGGAATTATAACTTCTTTCAGACGCTCTAATAATCCCTCTTTTAATTCTTGTTTAGTTTTGCTGCCATCAGTAAATAGAGTTTGGTTTTTATCTTCAATTTGCAGTTCATGAAAATTCAGGCTAAAGTGGTCTTGTACGGTTTGACCATTTTGCAGGCGGTCTGTGCCAAATTGAGCTAGATGCCATTCTTTGTATCCAGTGTTCTGAGAAAAGTATATATTAAAAGGAGAATATATTGCTGCTGTTGTATCCCAAGAAAAATTGATAATTTGATTTAAACCTTCATTCTTTCTAATGAATATTCCGTCTTCTTCAGCATGAAATCCTGCTGTTAAAAGAACCTCTTTAGATTCTTGAATCAGATCTTTAATAACGGAAACGGGAAGACCTTTCTTTAATTCTGGTAAAACGGGGTTGGCCGATTTGCCTTCTAAAAAATCAAGCATGTCTTGAACTCTCTTTTTTAGCAAGTATTCTTTTGCCTTAAAACCATCCGTTTCTTGGGACATATATTCACATCCCGTCATGTCCTTTACTAACTTAAATGCGATACTTCCACCTACCTGATCATGAGTGTATTCGTCTAATTCACCCTCTTTATAATATGATTTTGTGTAGTAGAACTCTTGTCCATCTCTTACTTCTTTCTTAACATAGTATGCTTTTTCTGTAGGTAATTCATCCCCTATATTTTCTACAATATTTGGATGAAAACCAACTTTTTTTCTTTTAGTTTTTCCATTTACAATCAAGTGATAGACATAAGCATTTGCGGATTCGACATTGGTAATAAAAAGAATTTCTTCTTTTGGAAACAAATGAGTAAATAGGCCTTGGATATCCCCGAATTGTTTTTCAAAAATATTGTGCGACATGTAATCATATATCATGTAAAATGATTGATTCATTTGACCAAAGAAAATACCTGGTGGAGGGCTAGATGCGATAGTGTCAAATTCTATTTCTCGATTAAAAACAACATCTGGATCACCATGCGTGAGTTCAGTAATTTTTTGAATCATCTCATCCTTTAGTTCTGTTTTTACGAAAATTGCTTCAGAAGAAAATCCCATGACGTTTTATTATAGTTTAAAGTAATTTGAAATATGTAAAGCCTACTTTTTTCTCTTAATTTGAGAAATAATTGTACTATCAGTAATCTTATCGTCTTCAGCTAACAGAAATGCTTTACTTAGGATAACTGTTAATGTTCTATCTCCATCAAAGGGGAGGAAGACTTTATCTCCTTTATTCGCACGACCATCTGGAACAATACATAAGTACTGATCGTTTGGTTCCATCAATATATTACCACTACCAATATGGATTTTGTAGGTTCTGATTTTACCTTCTACAACCACGAATTTATCTTCTACTCTCGCCACATTTTTGATTTTAAGTTTAGGAACAATGTTTTCAAGTATGGATTTTCTGGTATCAGCCAGTGCACTTAAATCTCCAAAAGAATAAGACTGCCAATAGTTACGGTATTGAGGCATCCCTCCATTATCTGCCCATTCTGGATCGTTTCCAACACTACAAACGCCTACGAACATATCTACATCTCTAAAGATCTCTGAGAACACCAAAGCAGGAACTTTATCTAATTCTAATACTTCATCATTCTCATCTAAAAAACGTATTTGATCTGTAGATATATATGACCATATTCCGCTATCACTCATTGAACCGTCATTTATTTCTTGTGTCCAATATTGTGCTTTGAGGTTATAGGCTTTTATCTCTGTTTGTGCGATTCCATCAAATCCATGATCCCAAGCTCCCATTAAGGTAAAACTCCATCCTCTTAAACCGGTCAATGCATTGAATTGATGTTGTTTTAAAACGTGAGCAGCCATCCTATTACTGTAAGTTTTTGTATTTATTTCTGCATCTGTTAACACATAAATCTCACGGTAAGCTTGTTTGAAGGGTTGGACAATCTGGTCTCTCATCACAACTTCACGCCATGCCAACACTTCTTCGATACTATCTGAAATTGGGTGCCATAATTTGAATTGAGGGTTCTTATATTTATTAAAGTCAACTGGTTTTCCTTTTACGTCTTTCCAATCATCTTCATTCCAATAAAAAGAAGTCACCAACTTATCGTTTTCATATACTTCCCAAATCAATTTCTTAGATAAAAAAGAAATGAGACCATGTTCGAAATAATACTTCTGAATATCCTCTAAGCTCCAAACTCTCTGTTCAAGATAAGAGTTGTCAATTCTATCTCTTTGTGCTGATATCACTTTTTTGATTTCAGCTGTATCCTTCTTAAATTTCTTGAACTTATCATTTAAAGTTTTGCTATCCTTTACAACTGAAGGAACTGACTTTTGGGTGCCACCATCAGATTTTATCCAAATCATCTCAGTTTTACCTATGCCGGTAATTTTAAAATTCAGTTTAAAGTCTCCAAACTCTTTCGTTATTTCGCCATCCACCAATCCAAAATCTGGAACAGCCATTTCTTCTATTTGGGATATGGTTAGGTTTCTCTTTTCAGAGAGTACTTTTAAATGCTTGTCAATTGTTTTTTTAATACTCGGTTTGGTAATTTTAACCTTTAATTTGGTCAATTGAGAAACTCCTTCTAAGCCTTTAGAATTTGCCAATGTATAAACTGCTCCATTTCCAATTATTGCAGATGTTGCACCAACACTTGGAATTTTTTTATATCCCTTATCAGCCATTCTACCTATAAGTTGTAGGGTAGAAGAATCATGAAACCTAACGAAACTCCATACTAATGATCGAAGTACTTGCAAATTTTGAGCATCTGCGAATGTCCAATAGGTGTAACCGTATTCATGTTGACCTTCAACCGGTTTAGTTTCTATAAAGTACTCAAACCATTTACTTACTTCTTTTTTGTACTTATCTAAGCCTATTATATCTATGAATTCATTTACCTCTTTTAAGAATTTTTTAGTTGGTTTGGATGAAGAAGCTTGGGCACATAAATGTAATATCTCGCAATAGGCGTTTTTCTCAGCATCCTTCAATAAAGCAAGGTCGGAATTTATTCTATCCCCAATAGGTCCTTTGTTAAATTCAAAATGTAATCCTGCTTCATTCTGAACTCCACCGTATTCTTTCAAAATCTTCTGGATCTTCTTTTGAGCTTTTTCTAAATCTGACCCCCAGTTGCGGTATTTTGGAGTGAACTGCTCCCACTCCAGCATGCCTATCATGAATTCTTTTAACTCATTGGACATCCCCTTTTTCTTAACGAAGTTTTCAAGAGATAACAGACTAAAACCAATAGGCCATGTACCGAATCCTAAATAGGATAGACCTTGACGTTTAAATTCTGAGAATAAATGGATATAGTCTTGATCAGTGAAGGATTGCTTGCCTCTTATCAATAGATTCAGTAGTTCTAATAAGTTTGATTGAGCTCTTGCATAAGGTTCACGTAAATTCCAATCACTTCTTTTGCGCTTAGCAATTTCATCCATTTTTCGTTGAGTAAAAATCGACTCTTTTATTAGAAAGAAAATAAGTTTTTTCTTTACTTCTAAATCGCCATCTTTTACTTCTTGATAGGATTTTACTTTTGAATATTTGAACTCTTGGTACCCTAATTTTTTGTATGTATTATTCTTATCTTCTATTATTTTTCGCGCCAATTTACCTTCAGGCGTCATTCCATTAATTTGATAAGTTTTTTGTGTTCTATGGTTTGTTTGATTTGAAGGGTTGAAATAGTTAGATTGTGTGCTTCCCTTTGGCTGTGATGAACCAGAAATCAATTTTAAAATATTGTCTAAAAAGCCCATATTAACCTCCTACTAATTGAGTCAATTTTACGAAGCTTATTTTTGATGTAGGAGATAGCTGGACTTGTTGTTCCAGCTCTTCACATTGTTCATCATCTACAAGAATGAAAAAACCATTTCGTTGGAAAGATTCAAGCGCAATGTACATTTGCTTTTCATAGTCAACAAGACTTCTTTTAATCTTGCTAACATTTGAAGACTGATTCAACGTTTTCTCATATTCAGTTGGTGTCACTAAGCCATTTTTGTAAAACTCATCAGATCGGCTATTATAGATCTCTACCTCTTTTTTAACTCTCGCGGCAATTAGGTCTTTAACGGATATGTTTCCGTTTTCTACTTCTAATTCAAGCTCTTGAACTAAAGTTCCTGCGCCTGTCTCATCTCTTAGTGTTAATGTTGTCATCTTGATTTCGTTTAGGTGTTAAAGAGAAAGACAAGATAGTGATTATCTCCGTAAGCTATTTATGTAGTGGCTTCAGAGTTTATATACCCTTTTGATTATGGCTTGCGAAACAAAATGAAGAGATTGACGAACGCCATATAACCTGTGTCATTTCTGCGAAACTATTTTTGAATTTCCCAAATAGCGACTTTCATCTTTGTAGGAACATCATGGACTGTGTTGTCTTCAGAAATAAAAATCAACCTAGTTTTCAATCTATTTGGCAAGTTATATTGTTGCCCCATATTAGATAGATAGGGAGGGCGATATTTCGTTTCAAAATCTGTGCAATGCTGGTGATAATCCTTTTGAGTGTTGTTAGGTTGAATGATTCTGCCAGGAGAGGGACTTATGCCAAACTTAAAAAGATCGGTGTAATATCCTAGAGGAGAAAGCGAAATCGTATTAAATCTGCGACCTCCAAAATTATGTCGATTAGGTTGAATTGACTGGAAAGAATATGTGAAATCATGCTGAGTGCCACAAATTAAGAAATATGCTTTTCTATTATTACCTGTATTTATAAAAGTATGCAGTCTGAGAAGGTCATTTACAATGCGTTGTTTCTCATCATTACTACGTGTAGAGCTACCTTTAATAAATTTAAATTCATATGCACATTCGTAATCAACAGCATTGTATTGTTGGACACAATGTAAATCAATCCTTTTTTTTAAAAAATTAGGATGAGGTAATTCCAAATTAATCAAATCTCTTTCGATCCGAGTGCCAATAAGTTCAGATAACGGGAGCTTGATTGAACTTTCTGATAAAATGTAATCGCGGTCAACCGCCGAAATATAATTTAGCCAGCTTTGAGCTGCTGATCCAATTCGTTTAATAAATATGTCCTCAGCCATTATAATGTTTGATCTGTGAACTTTTTAAATTTTAGAACATTGCTGTCGCTGACAACAATTCGCACCCATGGATTATCCATGCTAATCTCTATATATTGACTGTGCATTTTCCTGCCTACATATTTATGAACCGCATCATTCATGTATGCAACTGGATTGTCTTGGTTCAAGCCACCTCTTAGGATCGCCATTTTGCCTTTTACATTACCTTGAGCGTCAAATAATTCTTGCTCATATATATCGACATCTTTCATATTACAGTATTATCGTTCATATTTCTTTTAAA
>JAUHXX010000199.1 GCA_030426825.1 Bacteroidia bacterium
CGTAGGACCTTTACCGACCAATACTTGGGATTGTGGATTTGGCGTTTCAACAGACAATCCGGATGTTCTGTTTTATGGAGAAGTGAACATTTATCAGTCGTTAGACGGTGGACAGAACTGGCATGAGCAACATTATTGGGGAGATTATTACTCAGATGTTGTGAACAATATTCACGCAGATATCATGGAGTTTGAGAACTATAAAAAATCAGATGGAACTAGTTTCAATTTAATTTGTAATCACGGTGGAATTAATATTTCTTATGATGGTTTGACCACTACTACGAATGTAGGTTTGTTAGATTTAAATGTCAGTCAATCGTATGACGTTGCCACGAGTCCTTTTAACTCAGCATTTATTTTTAGTGGAACACAAGATCAAGGTTTGCAACGAGCTAGTAATGGAACAGCTACTACACCGGTAGCATTTGAACAAATCATTTCAGGCGATTACGGTCAACAACAGTTTTGTAATAACGGGCAATCGTTTTGGACTCAATACCCTGGAGCAGATTTCTCTTATTATGCAGATCCGCTCACTGCGAACTGGTCAGATTATTGGTTTGATATAGACGGAAATGACATGCCGAATGTCAACTGGATTGTTCCAACGGGATCTTCACCTGACCCAGCAGACGATTGGATTTTAGTTGGAGGAGGATCGGCAGACGGAGGGTCTGGATCATACTTGATAAAACTTGAAAATTTAGGTACAACCGCTCAAGCCACCAATTTTCCATTCGACTTTTTAGCAGATGCCGGCGAGCCGATTGGTGCTATTGAAACAACGCCGCTTAACTATGATAAATGGTATGTGGTTACTGAAAATGGTCATTTCTATCATTCTGAAGATGCTGGTCAATCATGGACTGCATCACAAACTACACCGGGATCAAACTGGATTTGGTCGGCGGATATTTACGCTTCTCGATTAACTGAAGGACTAGTATTTGTTGGCGGAACAAATTACGTGAGCAAAAATGTTTACATGTCAACTGATGGAGGACAAACATTTACGGGTATTGATAACGGCATGCCAAACACCATGTGTCATGAATTAACTATGGATGCCGAAGAGCGCTTTCTATTTGCAGCTACTGATGCTGGACCATACATGTACAGTATAATGCAAGATGAATGGTTTTATTTGGCAGGCACTGAAGCCCCTATTCAGGCTTATGTCTCAGTAGAGTATGTTGAAAACGAAAATGTAGTAAGATATGCCACCTACGGCAGAGGAATTTGGGATTTTAAAATTGCAGATTTGGCATCTATTGAGGATGAGGAATTAGAGAATGCAACTATGAACCCTTATCCAAACCCGTCAGCAAACGGTATTTTCAATATCAACGCTACTGAATACAGCTTAGTTAAAATTGTTGATATGCAAGGTAAAGTTGTGGCCGAAACGCCTCTTTTACCAGGATTGAATCCACTTAATTTGAGTTTCTTACAAGCAGGTAGTTATTTGATGGTTGGAACTGACAGCCACGGTAGAGTAATTCGAGAGAAGTTGATTGTACGTTAGTTTTCGTTCACATAGCGTAGCCGAAGGGAAACGAATGAATTGCACTAAAGGGGATATTAATTATAACACAAAGTTTCGCAGATGATTCGCAAAGGCTCACAAAGAAGTTGTGCAAGGTTGAACAGTGCCAGTTCACCCAGAGGAGCCGAGGGGAAGTAACTTGTATGCAAAGGGTTGAACCTTACACGTTCACCGAGCGTAGCCGAGGTGAAGTGAATGTATTGCACTGAAAGACATTTTAATTATTTCGCAAAGTTTCACAAAGGTTTCGCAAAGGCTCGCAAAGTAGTAGTGCATGTTTTTCATGATGTCTTCGATAAACCTGTCGAAATCGGGCTCTTTTGAAGTTAAGGCTGACACAGCAGCCTATAGAAATCGGGCCTAAAAGAATTAAATTCCCCAATCAATAACTTTTCTCTTCCAATCTTGTTGAAATCCACCAGTATGTACCTTGAGCATCTCTAACACCTGCTTGTCGATCACCGTAGTCCATATCCTGAGCTTCAAACACAGATTCACAACCAAATTCCAATGCCCTTTTATAGGTAGCTTCAACATTATTCACATACAAATACAATGCTGTTTTCATACCCATAAATGGCCCCGTTGCTTGCGAAATCATAACGTTGGTATTTCCTATTTTCAAGACGCAATTTGCAATTACTCCTGGTTCACGCTCAGTTCTACTTAACGATCATGTAAAATTAGGCATTTTTAAATGCCGCAGTTAGTGCGCTGGCCAAGCCCCGGATATTGTCCGTTCCGCCCGCACTGGCAACCCCGGACACTGGACAAGCTAATGAAAGCCTTTTGTGTAGGCCAAAGGACGGTGTGAATTTTACATAATATGTTATGGTTAGTTTTTTGATTAATCTATGCGTTTATAACTCCAAACCATTAATTTTCGAATAGTAGGGTTTTCATTCAGTCTATATTTCCCATCATAAATGAATTTACCTTTTTTATAATGATAAGTTTTTACAGTCATTTCGACATAATCAAATTCTACTTTCCATTTATAACGATAGGGAATAAGTAAACCATCTTTTGAACTATAACTAACAGATTTAATTCTTGATTGCTCGTCCCAAGTAAAAAGTTTTTTAGTATCCAAAGCATCAACCCGTTTGGTCAAGTTTAGTTTGAGATAAATCAACCGACCTGAACTATCGTATTTTTCATGGATCGTGTACCTTTTTTTACCATCAAGAACATGAGTCACGGTAAAAATGTGTTCACCGTTGTTCTTCTCTTTAATGAACTTGCATTCCAGATTACCTTTAATCACGTCTGTCGAGTCATTCCAATAAATTGATGATTGAGCAGAAACTCTAAAAGAAATTAAGAGGATAAGAATAACCAACCAAAAATTTTTCATGAGGCCAAATTCAGAAAAATTTGGTGATCTTATAAATTGATTTGCGCTTTGGGCATTTGACATTTGCGTTAATCGCAATTAACCATAACGTTTGGCTAAAGTTAGCAATTTATTGCGTGTAAAGTGTGCTGGCAAAGAACCCCCGACCTGCCTGCCTGCCGGCAGGTCCGGGCTGTCCACCTGTTATCAATCAACGAAGCATCTGCTAGTTGATGATGGCACCCCAGGATCTGGCACAAGTAATGGGAGAAAGAAGTGATGGACACAGGGGGGAGAATGATATTTACTTAATATGTTATGAATAGTTTTCTACTTATGTTGCTTTTAAACTGCAGGCCAATTGCACTAAAAGATCTATTGGGTATCGCTTGGATTTTTCAATGACAAATGTGCATAGACCTTGGTAAGGATCTCTGCCGTTGTTCCGCCTACCTCGGTGAGTTATGCAAGGATATTTTCCCGCATAAATTCTCATTCTTCGGTGACTATCGATAGTAGACTTGGGCTTTATCCAAGAGTCGTTATAAAAAATTTCCGGCATAGATTTATATCCCCAGACTCTATCTTTTTTGACCCATGCTTTGAATCGGACAGCTACTTTTACTTTATCATTCTCCCAAACTATAAATCTTTTTGATTTTCTATTTTTGAGGGTTGAAGTTAGTTCAGGGATAGCGATAGTATCTGAATTAACAATTACTAATTTGAACGAACAGTTTAACTCTATTTGAGCCTGAACTTGAATTGTATTTAAAGTACAGAATAAAACAAAGAAATAGAATCTTAACTTATTTCGGTTCATACTGGTAGTTTAACATATTTCTTAATGTAAGTATTGGAAAATTGTAACCTCTCTCAGGTCAAAGTTATCTAAATACACCAGGACTTGGAAGATGTTATTAGGTCTTCAAGGAAAAGATACAATTGCTCTGAGCCAGCCCCATAAATTATCATTTCCATGTCTTGCCCCCAGTCTTCAGCTGGGTATTCTTTTTTAAGTTCCTCACTTTTAATTTCTATTGCACATTTAACACTGGCTTCCCATTTGTCAATGTTGATGCTGTCTTTCATGTACTCTGCTAAACAGTCCAATTCCAACCATTCTTTATAAGCGTCTTTGAGGTCGCAAAGGAATAAATATTCTTCGCGCGCCGTTCCAAGCATATCAATGCCAGTATCAAGTTTCTTTTGGAAATGGTTTTTTAAAGAGTCCAAATCTGAGCTAGTCAATTCTGATGGAATCACTTCTCTGTTCTCACTTAAAGTGTCTTTTTCTATAAGCTGTTGATCGGTTTCTATTTCTAAGTTATCGGTGCCCGTTAAATTTTCATCTATTTCAGAAACATTAGAATTACATGACTCAAACATGAAACAAAAGGTAAGAATAAAAGAGCAAAAGTTGAAGGCAATTTTAAGCTTAGGTTGGGTCATCTCGCAATTATTCATAAATCTTCTGCAAAAAACACTGTTTTTAAAAAGTCAATATACGCTGGCGCATCTTCAACAAAAAGGTAAGTGCTCACAGAATTAAATCCTTTTGGAATAAATGTTTTATAAAGTTCGTTCATGATTTAAATATAGCTTAAGATTCATAAATCCAAATTGAATATTGTTCATTGAACATTGATAATTGCTATTTTTAGGCCATGTCAACTACCCAAGAAGAAATAAAAAGCATGATTTCTGAACTCATTGAATTGAGCAAAGTAGACGGTCATGTTTCTGATCAAGAAATAGGTTTCATTCAGCAAATTGGCAACATGATGGGCCTTGCAAACGAAGAAATTCTAGCACTTTTTAAAACTCCTGCACCTTTCAATCCACCAGATGAACATTTTGACAGAATTGTACAATTTCAACGCATGGTTTTACTTATGAATGTAGACCAAGATGTGCATCCAAACGAATTGAATCACCTGAAATTAATGGGCATGAAATTGGGCTTAAACCCACATGCCGTGAATGAAGTTCTTGAAAAAATGGACGACTATCCTAACAACATGATTCCACCAGAAGATTTATTAAAAATCTATAGCAAACACATGAACTAGGCTTGAAAAAAATCGCCGAAATAACTGTTCCATCAGAAATTGACGACATTCGATTGTACGACTTTTGTCTTGAAAAATTTGCGCAACTCCCAAGTAGAAAATCTGTTAAAAAAGCAATAGACAAAGGCTGCATGCATGTGGACGGTGTTGCCCAAAAAACCGGCTATTGGCTCAAAGGTGGCGAGCTGATCAGTCTAATGGATTTAGAAAACAAACCTCCCAAACCATACGAATTAGACTTACCAATTGTATTTGAAGATGAACACCTCATCATTGTCAACAAACCTGCAGGACTAGTAGTAAGCGGCAATCAATTCAAAACCTTGTTCAATGCGCTCTTTTATAATTTTAGACTATCAAAAGAAGCAGATGCTCTTCCTTGGCCCTTGCCAGTTCACCGAATAGATCAAGTGACTTGCGGCCTAGTCATCTCAGCTAAAACCAAATCGGCTAGAATTAAAATGGGCGAGATATTTGAAAAAAGATTAATAATTAAAACTTATCACGCCATTGCCATGGGAGATACAGCCGATACGTTTGCATCTAATCTTGAAATTGATGGCAAAGAATCCCATACAACCTTCACCAAAATTAAATCGGTAAAAAGCCTTCGTTCAAAAGATTTGAGCTTATTAAAAATTCATCCTAAAACGGGCAGAAAACATCAAATTCGGAAGCATTTAGCCGCTTTAAACCATCCCATTTTAGGTGACGTCCTTTACGCCGGAGAAAGGCATACTTTAAAATATAAAGGCGTGTACTTAACTGCTTCAGCATTAGAATTTAAGCATCCCATTTCTCAAGAAAAACTTAAAATTGAGATTCCCATCCCTAAAAAATATGATAAACGATTAGAATCGGAACAAAAAAGATGGAATTTCAAAAATAATTGCGATTAGATACGTATGGTTAAACACGCATTTCATAGAGATATATGTTAATTTCATCTAAAATTCTGAAATATTGTAATTTAACTGACAACAATACGTCAAATAATATGTTATAATTGCAGTATATTAATAAGAATTGTTATGGCAAGAAAGAAATCTAACGAAAAAGTAGAGAAGATATTAGCGGAAATTAAGAATTCAACGCCTAAATTCAAGTTAAAATTAGATAATAAAACAACTATTACTCTAAAGACACAAGAACAGGTGAACAAGTGGATGGAAATGTATCCAAAAGCTGAAGTTATCATATAACCGAATATCTTATAAATACTTGAAAATCCCGATTTGTCTCAGACAGGTCGGGATTTTTTTTGTACTCTCGGCTCCGCTCGATTACCAAAATTATTTGAGCGTTTGCCATTTGATAATTTGTTAGTTCACCTCGGCTACGCTCGGTGAACTAGAGCTGTTAATGCTTGCACCACTTCTTCGTGAAACTTTGCGAAACCTCTGCGAAACTTTGTGATACAATTAAAGTCTTCCTAGTGCAACACATTCACTTCCCCTCGGCTCCGCTCGGTGAACGTGGTAGGTTCAACCGTGTACAACTTCTTTGTGAAACTTTGCGAAACCTTTGCGAATCTTTGCGTCACAATAAAAGTGTATTTCAGTGCAACACATTCACTTCTCCTCCACAACGCTCGGTGAACTAGTATTGTTCAACCGATTGCAAAGCAATTCACTATATTTGCAGCCGCATGATTGAATTAGGAAAAATAAACACACTCAAAGTAGTTAAAGAAGTTGACTTCGGACTCTATTTAGACGGAGGCGAAGCCGGTGAAATTCTTTTACCAACCCGCTATATACCTGAAGGTACAGAAGTGGATCATTTTATTGACGTGTTCATTTATTTAGATTCTGAAGATCGTATCATTGCCACGAACGAAACACCTTATGCGCAAGTAGGCGATTTTGCCTTTTTAAAATGCGTACAATGCACGGATTTCGGCGCCTTTGTTGATTGGGGATTAATGAAAGACCTCTTGGTACCTTTCTCTGAGCAAACGACTGATATGGTGGAGGATGTGCGCTATTTCGTGCACATTTATGTTGATGACGAAACGGATCGTATTGTTGCTTCGGCTAAAATTTCTAAGTTTTTAGATAACGTGCCGGCAGAATATGAAGAAGGTGAAGAAGTAGACTTAATCATTGGTACCCGAACCGATTTAGGTGTGAAGGTCATTGTTAACGGCATCCACTCAGCCCTACTCTATCACAATGAGGTATTTCAAGAGCTGAAGCCTGGTCAA
>JAUHXX010000200.1 GCA_030426825.1 Bacteroidia bacterium
TTTAATTGAATTCAATTCCTTTTCAATAGGATCAGTTATTTTATCTGCAATGATTTTGGGTGAATTCCCAGGATAGGCGATTCCTACATAAATCTCTGGAATCTGCAATTCTGGGAAATTTTCTTTTGGCATACTCACATACGCCCCCATTCCACCGAATAGGATCATTACGATAAACAGATAGACTGTTTTACGATTTTTTACAGCCCATGAAGATAGACCGAACTCTTTTTGATTCTCTATACTCATGTCTTTCTTATTGTACTTTTACTTGATCAGCCTCTGTAATTCCCTTAGCACCTTCAACTACAATTTTATCTCCTGGTTTCAAAGCCCCATCTTTCAACGGAACTACACTTGATCTTCCAAGGTAATTTTTCTCAACCTTCACATACACTTTTTTCACATTGTAAACGTCACCATCTTTCTTCAGTTTATAGACAAAAGTGTTATTCTTCGTATCCTGCAATATGGATATCGTATTTACAACAATTGCACTATCCTTAACAAAATCAGTCACATTAACTTTCGCTAATTGATTTGGTAACAATACCTTGTTATTCTTCACATCAATTCTGATTCTAAATGTTCTGTTTACAGGATCAATAAAATTTCCTTTACTTGTGATCTTTGATCTAATGATGGTATCATTTAAAGAAGGGAAAATCAAATCAACTTGAGTACCAACATTAACTTTCCCAAGTAAATTCTCAGACAATGAAGCAGTAATTTTCACATCTCTTGCATTTACAATTCTCAACAAAGGAACGCCTGGAGCAGCCATTTCACCTAAGCTCACCATCACCTCGTTCACAACACCTGAGAAAGGAGCACGTACAACAGTTTTTCCTTGTTGACTTCTTAGCGTTTGGATAGATTTTTCCAATGAATTCTTCTGAGCCTTTGCTTGTTCAAATTCAATTTCCGTTCCTACGCCCTGCTCCATCAATTTTTTCTGTTTTTCAAACATAAAATTGGCCAACTCTAATTGTGCTTCAATTTCTTGAATTTGATTAGAAAGAATGGCAGCATCAATTGTAATTAGAGCTTGCCCTTGACTTACTTTTTGGCCTTCTTCTACATGAACTTTTCTAATGACCCCACTCGCCTCGGCATTCAACATTGCATTCTCATCCGTATCAACGGCACCTTGAACTTCAATTTTATGCACGAATTTATCTATGACAACGTCTTGTGCTGATACAATAGGACTGTTGTCTCCTTTAGTGGTGTCCAATTCAGCAATTTTAGCATTTACTTCAGAGAGTAAATTTTTTAATGAATCTCTTTCTGCATTTAATGCGATTAGCGAATCATCTAAAGCTGAAGTCGATTCTTCACCTCCACATGACACTAGCGCTAAACCTATTATAGCTGCAAAAAGTAGTTGTTTATTTTTACTCATGATTTTTGATTTACGGGGGGACATTTTCTATTTATTAAATAATTTATCAAGTTCTATTTTTACATTCATCAGCTGCATTATTGAACCGATATATGTTCCTTCTGCTTGCAACAACTGATTTTGGAGTTGTGTAACTTCTAAAGAAGAAATTGCTCCGTTAGATTTTTTGATCAACGCTTGCTGATAGATGAATTTTGCCAATTCAACGTTTTCTTTTTCAATCAGCATTTGATCTTGTGCATTTTGAAATTGAGCTTTCAACTGTAATTGTTGAAATTCAATAGATCTTTCAAGATTCTCAATGTTATTTTGATCTTGTTCAACTTTAATTTCTGCTTGTTGCACCTTCATAACTTTCATCCCTGAAGATGTAATAGGAATATTCAGACCTAAGCCCCAAACTGTTGTAGGATACCATGCGCCGTCATTGAAAAAATTAAATTCATTTCTATAGGCATTTTGCGAGTGTTGTAAAAACGCTCCAAATGAAGGATAATAACCCGCCTTTTCATTCATTACATTAAACTCATCCAATGTTTTTTGCTCTGTTAACATCTGGTAATTGCTATTTGATTTAACATCAAACTTCTCTGTCACTGGCGATTCAGAAAGAATTCCTGACAGCACATCATCCAAATTTTCGCTAATCTCAAGTTCTTTGTCGAAATCATAGCCCATTTGAAGTTTCAACAAATTATATGCAATCTCCAATTGTCTTTCAGCAGATTGCTTAGATACTTTAATTTTATTAACAGCGTATTTTATTTGATCCGCGTCTTCTTTTAATATAAAGCCGTTTTCAAGGAATACTTGAGTCTCTCTGTTTAATTGCTCTGTAGATTGTAATATTGAATCCATGATAGCAACATTTTCTTTGGCAACCAAAACATTATAATATGCTTCTCTCACCATTGCTTTAATCTCATTTTTAGTCCGCTCTGCCCCATTCGCATTCATTTGTTTCCAAAATTTGGCGAATTTCAAACCAACGATATAGGACCCATCAAACAACAATTGATTCACATTAAATGTTAAACCTGTGCTAAATTTTTGACCCATTTGAAATTCAACGACTTCATCTGGAGGAGCCATTGGATTCAAAAAACTAGCGTCCACCACGGAGGTAGGAATATCAATAAAGTGTTGAAAATTTCCTTCTGCACTTATTTGCGGTAAGCCAATAGCTGTAGTTTCCCAGACTCTTTTTCTTGCTGCTTCCACATCCAACAACGCATTTTTCATTTTATGATGGTTATTGACACCATAGTCTTCAGCCTCATTAAGACTGAATTCAGTTTTCTCTTGAGTCAAAGAAATTGTAGCTGAAAACAAGCCAATCGTCAATAGTATTAATCTCATATTTATCATTTTTCGGGTCATATTAAAAATCCACATTAAATGAATCATCTTTTTTAATTAGGTCAGTAAGGAAACTTATTCCTTTCTGAGTAGCACAGCCACGAATGTGGTATCTAAACATTTCAAAATAAACTTCATCTGCTCTCAATTCTGCCTGCTGAGCAAGTGAAGCATCCATTATGATATCAATTAAGCGCACATAGATACTTGAAATTATTTTGGGATTTAAATTTTCTCTATAAAACCCTTGTTTCATTCCATTAACTAGATTTTGCTCTATACATCCACAAACAAACTCGTCTTTATGGCATTGCATCATTTGAGTTACTTGAGGGTGATATTTTTCTAAATCGAAAAATATTGAGGGATGCACTTTTTTAAGTTGACCAACAATGAATTGACTAATCCCCATCATTTGCTCAATGGCATTTTCTGTCTCGCTAATAATACTTGCGATATGTTCCTGTTCTCTTTCATGCATTAATAGCATACACTGTTCTACTAAGTCATTCTTGTCTTTGACATGTATATAAAGTGTTTTTTTGGAAACGCCTAGCTGACGTGCCATCTCGTCCATAGTCACACTCTTAACACCGAATCTCATGTAAATTTCCAGTGCCTTGCCGACTAATTCCCGTTTTTTATCTTCCATGGGCGCAAAGGTAATACAAAAAATCAATTGGAAACAAAAAATGTATAAAATGTTTCCAATGAGTAAATTGTTTACTCATAAATCGTACT
This sequence comes from Bacteroidia bacterium, assembly GCA_030426825.1. Taxonomy (GTDB): domain Bacteria; phylum Bacteroidota; class Bacteroidia; order Flavobacteriales_D; family Crocinitomicaceae; genus Paracrocinitomix. Next base: position 3,506 of record JAUHXX010000200.1, read on the forward strand.
TTTGAATCGTGGCTAAAAAGAAAAAATACTACGTTGTTTGGGAAGGGCATCAACCAGGTGTTTACACTGACTGGGGTAAATGTCAACAACAAATCAAGGGCTATCCGAATGCTAAATTCAAATCATTTGAATCTAAAGATGAAGCCGAATTTGCCTATAAAAATATTGATCAGGTAGATTTTTCTGCGGGCAAAAAAACATACTACTATGTTGTTTGGCACGGTAAAGAGCCGGGGGTATTCACCAACTGGGATGACGTCCGTGAGAATATAAAAGGTGTAAAAGGCGCAATCTACAAGACTTTTGGAAGCAAATCATTGGCAGAAAAAGCTTTTACCGAACACCCTGATAAGTATAAAGATGGAGATTATAAAAAAACGAAAGATCTCACTAAAGATGAGTTAGATAAAATTGGAACACCAATTGAACTGAGTCTTGCAGTAGATGCTGCTTGTAATAACAAAGGAGATTTCGAGTATCAAGGTGTTTGGACTTTTAGCAATGAGGTAGAGTTCAAAATCGGACCTTATAAAAACGGATCAAATAACATTGGTGAGTTTCTGGCTTTGGTGCATGCTCTAGCTTTTTTAAATGGTCATAAAGATCCCAAAATGAAACAAATGCCTATTTACACAGATTCAAGAATAGCTATGGGATGGGTAAAAGCCTGCAAATGCAGAACCAAACAGCAAACCAACCCAGAAGTTACACAACTCATTCTACGTGCCGAAAAATGGTTACGACTGAATAGTTGGACCAACCCAATTTTAAAATGGGAAACCAAGGTTTGGGGTGAAATTCCAGCCGATTTCGGGAGGAAATAACATACTAAAACGTTAAAAATTAGCACTTTTATTTAAGCTAAAGTATAATTGCTTATTTTTGAATACCAAATAACCAATACTATGAAGAAAACTTTACTTTTTTCGGCATGCATGTTTTTAGCAGCTGCCGGTTTTTCTCAAACTCAATTTGAGAATCCAGGATTTGAAGGAACTTGGCAAACTGGAGGTGACATTGCAGGTTCAGAACCAGAGCCAATAGAATGGAGCTCTTTAAAGTCAGCGGATGCTTTAACTGGATTTGCACCTATTGTTGCATTTCAAGAAACAACCAACCCGCATTCAGGGACTTATTGTGTGCGACTAAAAGTTGTGAATTCATTTGGTGTAAATGCGAATGGACTTATGACCAATGGAAGAGTTCATGCAGATTTCAATCCAGATAATGGATACGTTTACACAATAGATACAGACTCAAAATGGAATACCCCATTCACAGACACACCTGACAGTCTTGTTTTTTGGGTTAAGCATGCACCCGTAGGTGGAGATAAATCTAAGGTTGAAGTTTTACTTCATGACCTTTCACATGATGGAGAATTACCCCATGATGGTACAACTACGCATTGGGTTGGCAAAGCTAGAGTTGACATAACAGGAACCATTGGTAACTGGACGAGAATGTCTGCTCCATTTGTTTATTATGGAGGAGGCCCTTCAGCCCCTACTCACATGTTGGCAGTAATCTCTGCAGGAGATAGTACAATTGCGGTTGAAAATACTGAAATGTGGATTGACGACTTAGAATTGATTTACAACCCAGTTCCGACTGTATCAATCGCTCCAACAGCTACCCAAAACATAGACGTGGGTGTAAACGGAAATGTATTAACTGCGACAGAAGCAAATGGAACGGTTTCATCTAGACAATGGATGGTAAGTTCAACTGCTGGTGGACCTTATACAGCTATTACACCTGCTGAAACAGCAACCACATACACACCAAACTTTGCTTCAGCCGGAATCTACTATGTAGTATGCGAAACGGATTTTGGAACGCAAACTATAGTTTCAAATGAAGTAGAAATAGTAGTTGTTGATCCTGCCACAAACACAGTAACAGTAACACCATCTGCAATGCAGACCATATTAACTGACCAAAACGGTAACTTGTTAACCGCTACAGAAACGCCTGCGGCGGCTTCAAGTAGAGAGTGGAAATTCTCAACAACTTCTGGAACAGGTTATGCATCCTTTGGAACACCAGAAACAGGATTAACTTATACACCTTATTTCTCGACATTAGGAACTTATTATGTGATCTGTGAGTCTGATTTTGCAGGAGATATTAAAATTTCTAATGAGGTAATAATTGATGTGCCTTCATCAGTTGGAATTGACGAGGAAGATTTTAAATTCAACATTTATACTAATGAGAACATCATTAATTTGACTTTTGAATCTTTGAATGAAGATGCTGTATTCTCATTGTATAATTTAGAAGGAAAACAAGTCTATATCAGTCAAGTTCTAAATTCCAATTCTCAACACGTAATTGAAAATTCTGGAATATACATCTACCGATTAGTTTCGGGTGACCGTATCGTTACCGGAAAAATAAGCCTATAAACTTTAAAATTTAAAAAAGCCATCCGTTCTCAACGGATGGCTTTTTATTTACTATGAAAAGATTTTTACTTCTCTTTTCTTTGATAACCATTGGTCTATCAGGAAATTCACAAATTCAAGTGAAAGGTAAAATTTCAGATTTTATCTCTGGCGAGCCTATAATTGGCGCCTATGTATTACAGATTTCTGATCCTTCAAACGGGGCGGTTTCTGATATTGATGGTAACTATAGCATTGATTTACCAGAAGGAGAAACAAAGATCTTATTCAAATTTACTGGTATGGTGAACGACACCATTGTGGTTGATTCAGAAAATGGTCAATCTCAGGTTTTAGATATCCAAATGAAATCAAAAACTTTAGGTGTTGTAGATGTCCGTGTGGGAAAATTTGACAAGAAAGTTGAAGAATTGACTTACTCAATGGAAGTGATTAAGCCTAGTATCATTGAAAATAAAAATACACGGAGCATAGAAAGTATTCTGGATCAAACTCCAGGATTAAATATTATGGACGGTGAGCCGCAAATCAGAGGCGGTTCTGGATTTACATTTGGCGTTGGAAGTAAAGTCTCTGTTTTAGTTGATGACATGCCCATGCTTTCTGGAGATGCAGGTAGACCAGAATGGGGATTCGTACCTGTAGAAAATATTGAACAAATTGAGGTTACAAAAGGAGCATCTTCAGTGCTTTCAGGATCTTCAGCATTGAGTGGATCCATCCATATCCGAACAGCATATCCGAAAGAAAAACCGCTCACTAAAATCAATCTCTATTCAGGCTTTTATTCTGATCCTCAAGGTGATTCAACGACTTGGTGGGGAGATGATTACCCGTTTATTCACGGATTAAACTTCTTACACAGTCGAATTATTAAAAAATACACCGACTTGGTAATTGGAGGGAATTTAAACTGGGACCACGGCTATATTGGTGGCCCTATAAAAGGTCAATATGTGTTGGATTCAACAAGTCAAGAATTCACAAACGAAGAAATGCAACAGAAAAAAGCGAGAATCAACTTCAATTTAAGAAGACGATCAAAGCGTTTTGAAGGATTTTCATATGGAATTAACGGTAACGGAATGTATCAGAAAACGAATTTGGTTTTAGCCTGGCTAGATGATTCATCTGGAATTTACAGAGCCTACCCAGGAGCAGCTTTACTACAAACACAGACCATTTTCAACATTGACCCATACGCAGAGTTTTATTCGAAAATTGGTGTTA
>JAUHXX010000201.1 GCA_030426825.1 Bacteroidia bacterium
CAAGGTTCCATCTGGAGATTTTAATCTAAACATCAATGTAATTGACAAAAACAATGATACCATTGCATCAGACATCATGTTTTTTCAACGGAGATCTGATCAACAAGATGATTTGTTGAGTGTACAAGATGTTCAAATTGACGAACTGTGGATGAAGGGTATTTCAAGAGACTCTATACCTTACTTCCTTGGAGCAATTATGCCAATTAGTCCAAGATTTGAGTACGAAAACATCAGAAAATTACTGAAAGGTGAAGATACCACCATGATGGAAAAATATTTTTATGCATTTTGGTTGCAAACTGAGCCTATAAATCCTGGAGCGGCATTATACAAATACAAAAGAGAAGTTTATAAAGCTGAAAAACTGTTTGGAACACAAATTAAAAGTGCTTGGGAAACCGACCGAGGAAGAACTTGGTTAAAATATGGTGCTCCTGATCAGTTCATTGACCGCCCTAATGAGCCAAGTGCCTACCCTTATCAAATATGGCATTACTACAGAATTGGTCAACGATCAAATATTCGATATGTATTCTATAATCCGGATTTAATAACAAACGATTATCCTATGCTTCATTCTGATATGCAAGGCGAGTTACAAAATTATAGATGGAGACACGATTTACATGATAGAGATTCGCCTAAATTGAATAGTGATGAGCCTACCGGAGGTATCGCTCCACATTATGGTGGGAATGCTAATCTTTATTACAACGAAATTGACCGTTAAGCTTTCTATTTTGTAATTTCACAGCCACTTAACATGGAAGTAGCTGTCGTCATACTTAATTTTAATGGTAAATCTTATCTAGAAAAGTTTTTACCTTCAGTTGTAGAACACTCAAAAACTGCCACTATTTGGGTTGTTGACAACTGCTCTACTGATGAATCTGTAGATTTTTTAAAAGCGAATTATCCCGAAATAAAACTGGTAATTAATAAAGAGAACGGGGGATTTGCAAAGGGATACAATGACGGTTTAAAGGATATTTGTGCAGATTACTATGTTTTATTAAACTCAGATGTAGAAGTAAGCGAAAATTGGATTGAACCGTGCATTAAATTGTTAGCATCTGATGAGCAAATTGCTGCGGTTCAGCCGAAAATCCTAGCTCAAAAAAACAAAACCCACTTTGAGCATGCGGGAGCCGCAGGTGGTTACCTAGATAAAAACTTTTATCCCTTTTGCAGAGGCAGAATTTTCAGTGAGGTTGAAGCAGATGAGCATCAATATGATGAAAATACAGAAGTATTTTGGGCATCAGGAGCTTGCATGTTTATCCGCGCCAAATTATATCATCAGTTCGGAGGTTTAGATGCAGATTTTTTCGCACATATGGAAGAAATTGATTTGTGTTGGAGACTGAAAAAATCTGATTACAAAATAATGGCTTGTGGAGAAGCCAAGGTTTATCATGTCGGTGGAGGAACACTCAATTACATGAATCCTAAAAAAACCTTCTTAAACTTTAGAAACAGTCTTTTCATGATATTTAAAAATTATGATGGCAACTTATTTTTTAAGTTATTTGGAAGACTGGTTTTGGATGGATTTGCGGCGTGCATTTTTTTGTTCAAATTCCAGTTCGCGCATTTTGCCGCTGTTTTTAAGTCACATATTGCCCTTTACATGAATATCAAAAGCTTAAGGCAAAAGCGAAAATTAATAAAAGATAAGACTACCAGTTTTAATGCTGTTGGCATTTATAAGCGAAATATCACCTTCAAGAATTATTTGGGAGGTATCAAGCACTTTTCGCAACTTGATTCGAAAGACTTTCATAGTAAGAAATTATAATTCGTTTATCAACGTTTTAAATTCGGAACATTTTTCAAGAACTCTCGTATTTTATAGATGGATAGGACATTTCTATTCTCAAACTTACTTACTATGAAAAAGACGAGTTTAACATTAGTTTGCTTCCTTGCTTTAAATACTTTCGCTCAAAACATGAGTTCAGAGAACTTAGAAGCAGCATTAAAAAACGCCGACAAACAGTATAATCTGGATCTTTCAGACAACAACTTGTCTGGTTTACCAGATAATTTCGTGAGTCTTTCTAACCTTTATTTTTTAGATATTTCTGATAACTACATCACATTCTTACCAGAAAATTTTGCTGACTTAGCCCATATAGCTATTGTAAATGCTTCAGGAAATCGATTAAATAGGCTGCCCGAAAATATAGGTAAGATGTCACATTTAATGACCTTATCTATTTCAAATAATGAAATTTCAAAATTGCCTGAGAGCATTTGTGATTTAGATTCACTGCAAAGTATAGATATCAGTAAAAACAAATTACAAGGCTTTCCCATATATTTTGGAAATCTCTCTATGCTTCATACAATTGATGCAAATCAAAACAAACTAACTGAACTTCCAAATTCATTTAGTAACCTAACAGGCTTAGTTCATCTCGGACTTTCAGATAACGATTTAGCTAAACTCCCTGGAGGAATGATGAATATGTCAAATTTGACTTATCTCAATCTAGCAGGTAATAATTTCAGCAAATTACCGAAAGCCATTCTAGGAATGTCAGCATTGACAGATTTAAATCTGAATAGAAATGACTTAAAATCTCTATCTGATAAAATTAGCGAATTGAAGAATCTAGAGTACTTGGATATTGATGCTAATCAGCTGAGTAAATTACCTGAAGCCTTATTTGGCCTGGCAAATCTATCCTCTATCAGTGCTGAAAATAACCAGTTGACAGAATTACCTTCTAATGTTGGAGATGCAAGTTCATTGACTATTTTTAATTGTAAGAACAATCAAATCGTTGTTTTGCCTGCTTCTATAGGCAAAATGAAATCGCTAAGTGAATTATATATTTCTTCTAATGGCTTAGTTATGTTGCCCGAGACATTTGGAGAGCTCAGCTCATTAACACGATTAAACTTAGAAGATAATTTTATCACCGAATTACCATCCACAATAGGTGGTTTAGTATCCCTTGAAGATCTGTATTTAGGTGGAAATCAAATTAGCAGCCTGCCCAGAGAAATTGGGAAATGTGGTAAATTATTAAGAGTTGATATTTCAAGAAATCAATTAACTGCCTTGCCTGAAACGATAGACGGTCTTACTTCCCTTTCTGATCTGAACTTAAGAGAAAACAACATCAGTAGTTTACCAGATGAAATTGGAGCCTTAACAAATTTAAATGTGCTTGAACTTAATGAAAATCAGCTCGAGCGATTACCAAGTACCATAGGTAATTTAGAAAACTTAACGAGTTTAAGTCTTGACGGTAACCAACTTAGCTCCCTTCCTGAAGAATTCGGATATCTTAAAAATTTGAAGCGGTTGTATTTACAAGGTAACAATCTTAAAAAATTACCTGAGAGCTTTACCCTACTTGGCAACTTAGCCTATTTAAATTTAGATGCGAATAACTTGAAATCATTGCCAGATGATATCAGTAAAATGACAAAATTGAATTATTTGAGCTTAGAAAATAATTCACTAAAAACTTTACCTGAAAGTATTGGTGAATTGACAGAATTGAGAACCTTGCTATTGAAAGGTAATTTCTTCTCAGAAAAAGAAATGGCAAGAATCAAGGCCTTGGTACCTGAGAATTGTGAAGTAAAATTTTAGACATAAAAAAAGGTCATCCATTTCTGGATGACCTTTTTTCTTTAAAAGTTTTATTTATAAGATTGCATCTAACTTAGAAGTCAACTGCGCTTTAGGCACTGCTCCTACTGATTTATCCACAACCTCACCATTCTTAATGAATGCTACTGTAGGAATATTTCTAATTCCAAATTTCCCAGCAATTCCTTGATTATTATCAACATCTACTTTACCGATAATCGCTTTCCCTTCATATTCAGTATGCATTTCCTCAATAAGTGGTCCAATCATTCTACAAGGTCCACACCATGCTGCCCAAAAGTCTAATACTACTGGCTTGTCTGCATTTCCTACTATCTCGTCATAATTTGCATCTGTAATTTCAATTGCCATAATTATAATTTTTTATTTGTTATTTAAGTTTTTTAAGTCAATTAGCGTTCCATTGTTCATTTGCTGCCAAAGTGACATTCTTTGATATTATTTAGAACGCTTTCGTCAATATCGTCTTACAAAAATGTCAAAAATCTTAATTAAGAACGGCTCTTTTTGAAAAAATCCATAAAAAGATATAAACAACTAAGGCATTTATCCCCAGCAATTCCGAACCAAAACTATATCCAGTTTCTGCCGCAACAAACAAATAGTGAGCAATATAGACCATTATTGGAACCAAAATACACACGATAGCACTCGCCAAATCATTTACCCTTCGTTTTGAAATAATTCCGAACATGAATAATCCCAATAACGGCCCGTAGGTGTATCCTGCGGCTTTAAATAGTGCCCATACTACACTATCATCTTTTACATACTTAAAGATTAAAATAGTAATCAACAACGCAACGGACATTCCGATATGCGTGTACATTCGGAGTTTTTTATCACGTTTGGCATCTGCCAATTTCCTGGTATTATTATGTTCAGCATCCAATACATCTTCATTTTCTAAATCTAATTCGCTTAGTCTTTTTTCCCCAGTCTTTCCAAGATTTAAAAAATCTACTGAAAAAGAAGTGGTTAAAGATGTTAAAGCAGAATCTGCACTACTATATGCTGCCGCTATAAGTCCTAAAAGGAAAAACACGCCCACAGCAATACCTAAATCAGATTGCAAGGCAATGGTTGCAAATAACAAATCTCCATCTCCAGCCTCTGCTGAGGACACTTCAAGCCATTGTGCCATAATTTCTGGGTTCGCATCAACATATAAAAACAACAGTCCGCCCAAAGTCACGAATAAAACATTCACGAAAAACAAGACTACAGCAAAAGAAAGCATGTTCTTTTTTGCCTCCATTTGATTTTTACAGGTCAGGTTTTTTTGCATCATATCCTGATCAACTCCCGTCATTCCAAGCGTTATCAATGCTCCACCAATGACACCTTTCCACCAATAATTGGCTGCCATTGGATCTTCAATTTGCCACATTGTCCCCATACCAGCATTAGCTATTTCACTATAAATATCACTTATTGCAATATTTAAGTCGTCAGAAATAAAGTAAATACTTAATCCAACAGAAATCAACATGAATAAGGTCTGAAGGGTGTCTGTCCAAATAATGGTTTTGATACCTCCTTTAAACGTATAAACCCAAATAAGTAAAATACTTAAAGCAACAGTCAATTCAAATGGAACACCTAGTGCGTTAAAAACAAAACTTTGCAGAACATTGGCTACCAAATACATCCTCAATGCAGCACCTATTAATCGTGATAGAATGAAAAATCCAGCTCCAATTTTATAAGTTATTGTTCCGAATCGCGTTTCGAGATACGAGTAAATGGAGGTTAAGTTTAAACGATAATACAGAGGTAATAAAACGAAAGCGATAATTGCGTATCCAATTATATAACCTAATGCCATTTGCAAATAAGTAAATCCAGAACCTTGAATTATTCCTGGAATTGAAATAAATGTGACTCCAGAAAGAGAAGCGCCAATCATTCCAAAAGCCACCAAATACCACTTGTTATTCCGATTACCAGTAAAAAAAGTCTCGTTATCTGCTTTTCTGCTGGTAAGATATGAGACCAACAATAAGACTAAAAAATAGCCAACCAGTAATGAAAGAATAAGTGTTGTGCTCATAATTAATTAACTTAATCAGCTCAAATATCTGCATTCAAATTAAACTCATGGACGAATTGCTAAAAAAAATATCAGATTTAGAACAAAAATCTGCCAAACTTGAGCCCAACCAACATGAACGCGATTATTACATTGAAACGATAAAAAAATACACTGATCAGTTCATTGAATCAATAGATTTTATTGACTCATACAGTGATGCTATAGCCAAAACTGACGAATTAAAAATAGGTGCTGAGCCGATAAGTTTTGAATGTGTCTTAGAAAAGTATACCAAAGAAGTTATTGAAACCGGAATTGTTGCCTCATCTGGAGGTCATATTGGATATATCCCAGGCGGTGGAATTTATCTCTCTGCAATAGCCGACTTTTTAGCGGATATTTCAAACGAATATGCTGGTATGTATTTCGGAGGTCCAGGAGCGGTGACTATTGAAAACGAAATCATCAATTGGTTGAAAGGCATATTCAAGTTCCCTAAAACTGCCGTAGGCAACTTAACATCTGGTGGTTCAATTGCCAATTTAATTGCCTTAACCGCTGCACGAGATAAGTACGGCATTAAAAATGAAAAAATTCGAAACTCGGTTGTGTATTTGTCAGAGCAAGTACATCATTGCACTCAAAAAGCCTTGCGAATTATTGGGCTAGAAGATGTGATTATTCGGTACATAGAGATTGATGAAAACTCGAGAATAAAAACGAATCATTTAGAAAAAATGCTGGCCGAAGATCAGGCTGCTGGATTAAATCCCTTTTTGGTGTTAGCCTCAGCTGGAACAACGGATACAGGTGCCATAGACCCTCTAGAAAAGATTGGTGAGATTGCGAAAAAAAATGACTTATGGTTTCATATAGACGCCGCTTATGGAGGATTCTTTATTCTTACCGAACGAGCAGGAGAATCATTTAGTGGAATAGAATTGGCAGATTCATTAGTTATTGACCCACATAAAGGATTGTTTTTACCTTATGGATTAGGAGCTGTTTTGGTAAAGGACAAGGACATTTTGTTCAAGTCACATCATTACACGGCTAATTATATGCAAGACGCATTTCTGGATGATTTACCCTTAAACCCTGCAGATGTTTCCCCAGAGCTTACTAAACATTTTAGAGGACTAAGACTGTGGCTACCACTTCAAATTCATGGAATAAAACCCTTTCAAGCATGTTTAGAAGAAAAGTTGTATCTCACAGATTATTTCAGAGCTGAGTTATTAAAAAGGGGATTTAAACTTGGACCAGAACCAGACTTATCGGTCAGTTACTTCTGGTATCCTTCAGGAGGAGATGAAAACGAATTCAACGCTAATTTGATGAGAACCATTCACAAAGATGGTCGTATATTTCTGAGCTCATCTAAGATTTTTGACCGCCAAGTAAT
>JAUHXX010000202.1 GCA_030426825.1 Bacteroidia bacterium
CTGGTGCACTACCTGCTCCGGTAAATATTGTTGATGAAACTGTTGTTGGACCATCTTTAGGTGATTCTAACATTACTTCAGGTTTATGGTCATTTGTATTTGCACTTTCATTGGTGTTGTTATACATGATTTTCTATTACAGCAAAGCTGGTTTAATCGCAGATTTAGCGCTTATCGTAAACGTATTTTTCTTAATTGGGGCATTGGCTTCAATGAAAGCGATACTAACCTTACCTGGTATTGCCGGTATCGTTCTAACCATTGGTATGTCGGTGGATGCCAACGTACTAATTTTCGAAAGAATTCGTGAGGAGTTAAGAAACGGTAAAGGTGTTAAAGGCGCGGTGAAAGATGGTTACCAAAAAGCATTGGCTGCAATTTTGGATGCCAACATTACTACCTTATTAACGGGTATTGTGTTAGCCACATTCGGAACAGGACCGATTAAAGGATTCGCAACTACATTAATCATTGGTATTTTTACTTCGTTCTTTGCAGCGGTAGTTATTACTAGATTAATTGTGACTTCATTCTTAGATAAAGAAAAGAATGTATCATTTTCTACAAAAATTACCGAGAACTGGTTCACTAAAACGGCTGTTCCATTTGTAAGAAAAAGAAAGTTATTCTATTTAGTTTCTGGAGCGATAGTCGTTATTGGAATGAGCTCATTGTTTGCTAGAGGCTTAGATTTAGGAGTTGATTTCACTGGTGGACGTCAGTATGTGGTGCAATTTGAGCAAGAAGCACAATACGATAAAATCAGACAAAATTTAACTGAAAAGTTTGATGGACAAGCGCCAACAGTAAAACTAGTTGAAGATAGCTACACGGCTATGATTACAACTAAGTACAAGATTACTGAAACGGGTGACTCTATCAATACAATAGTAGAACAAAAATTAGATGAGGGAATTTCAGAATTCGGAAATTATGAGGTGATGTCAACGAACATGATTGCGCCAACTATTTCGAAAGATTTGAAGACAAATTCATTCTACGCGATTGGATTCTCACTAGTGATCATATTCTTATACATCTTATTTAGATTTAGAAAGTGGCAGTTTGGATTAGGCGCATTAATTGCAATGGCGCATGATGTATTAATTGTACTGTCATTGTTCTCATTATTCTGGGGTATACTTCCATTCTCAATGGAAATTGACCAAGCATTTATCGCAGCAATACTTACAGTTGTTGGTTACTCGATAAATGATACCGTGGTTGTATTTGACAGAATCAGAGAATACTTGAAAATCCACCACAAGAAAGAACAGAAAGAAGTAATAAATATGGCCTTAAATTCTACGTTGAGTAGAACGGTTAATACTTCAGTTTCAACATTCATTGTATTGTTAATTATCTTCTTATTTGGAGGTGACGCAATTAAAGGATTTACATTCGCCTTAATGATTGGTGTTGTTGTTGGAACATACTCTTCATTATTTATTGCTACACCGGCAGTAATTGATTTTTCTAAAAAAGAGAAAACAAAAGAAGTCGAGTAATTTAAATATTAAGTAACTTTAAGCCTCTCTTAATCTTTTTTAAGAGAGGCTTTTTTTATTCAGAGATGACCCTTTTATTTTTAAATAGCTTAGGAACTGGCGAAGTAGTGTTAATTCTACTCGTTGTGTTAATGTTATTTGGTTCTAAAGGCCTACCTGAGTTTGCAAAGAATATTGGAAAAGGGATGAGAGAAATCAAAACTGCATCCAATGAGATTAAAAGAGACATTCAAAACTCCGCTCTTGAAATGAGGAAAGATCTAAATATGGAGAATCCGCTGAAAGAAATAGAGAAAAGCACCAAATTTGATTCGATTAAAATTCCTGACCTGGGCCTTGATTTAGAAAAAGAAATCACCAAAGACAGTCCTAAAAAATCTGAAGATAAAGCATGATGTATTTATGGCTTATAATGGGCTTAGCGGTATTGGTCGCTGGCGGAGAATTTTTGGTTCGTGGTGCGGTTGGAATAGCTAAAAAAGCACATATTTCTACGCTCGTCATTGGTATGACGGTAATTTCATTCGGAACTTCAGCTCCTGAACTTTTTGTGAGTATAGGCTCAGCACTTGACGGTAATCCGGATATTGCGATAGGAAATGTGGTGGGGTCAAACATTGCCAACATTGCCTTAGTCCTTGGTATAACAGTTCTTATATTTCCTGTTATCGTTGATCGTAATTCAAAAATTATAGATTGGCCAATGATGATGGGAGCTACCCTCCTCTTCTTTTTGTTCTCGTATGACCTTGTAATTGAATTGTGGGAAGGCGCCATATTATTTGGTATTCTTTTAGTATTCACTTTTTTACTTATACGCGGCTCTAGAAGAAAAACCAAAAAAGAACTCGCCGAACTTGATGATAATGATGAAATAGCAAGTGTTAAGGACAAGATTGGCCTTTCAATCCTATTCACACTAATTGGATTAGTAGGGCTTTATTTTGGAGCAGAATGGCTAATAAAAGGAGCTGTTGAAATTGCTCAATCCTTTGGTATGGAAGAACGTGTAATTGCAGTGACCGTTGTCGCTTTTGGAACCTCAGTTCCAGAATTAGTAACTTCGGCAGTTGCAGCCATTAAAAAAGAAACGGACATCTCAATCGGAAATTTAATCGGATCAAACATCTTTAACATTATGGCTGTAATTGGTGTTACGGCGCTAGTAAAACCGATTGATGTTGATGAACAAATTCTCAATTACGACATGTGGTGGATGATCGCAATTGCCCTAGCATTGCTTCCTATGATGCTGATTGGCAAAAAAGTTGGAAGACTAAAAGGTGTGATGTTGTTCGGAAGCTACGTGGTATACATTACGCTGATCGTAATGAGTATGTAATGCTAATTCCTTTTAGAATTCATTACGGCAAAAAACATCAAAGCCCCTAAAATTGTGGTATAGAGCGAAAAGTAGAAAAGGAAAGATTTCTTTTTCATTACCTGCTCATTCGGACCGTCAATCACATCAACTTCCGCATTTTCCTCTACTTTCTTTCTAGACATTGATCGGTGAATTAGCGCTATTATTAAACCTGGAATAGCGGGGACAAGAAACATCCCAAAACCAAAACCAATGTTATATGCCATTGTAGCACCAGGGTTAATGTGCATAGACCAAAATACACCTGCTATAATCAAAGCAAGGGGTCCGATATGTATTAATTTTCTGTTCATTTTAATTATCTAGTAATTCGTCATCATCAGATATGTTGACGGAAATGTCTGAATATTTACTTTTTAATGTACCCAATAATATTAGCGGCCACAATAAAATTACAATTGTACCTATTACAAAAAATAGAATAAAGGCACCCAGACCACACAAAAATCCTGAACAATCAAGGGTCGGAACAACAATTACAATCCATAGAAAAACAATGGATAAAGCCGCAAATAAAAAATGTTTAAGGATATAAATTACACCTTTCTCTTTAGCCATTTTATGCGCCCGAATTCCAGAAATTATCCAGGCAAACAATGCTCCAACTAAAGCCAATATAATTATTCCACCTACCATTTAATTTAATCAACTACTACAACCAAATATTTTGAAACCTTCCAAAATGATTTATGGTCCATAATCTTGATAGCATGCTTATTACCATTGGAAACAACCTCATAAGAACTTGAAGGGTGATCGGTAATAAATTTCACTTTCTTTCCAGTAACTTCAATTAAATCCGTTTTCGTTACATCCACCTGAGTAAAATAATCATCATTAAAGTCTGATTTGAGCTCCGTTTTTTTACCCATCCCGATAAATCCTCCTTCTTTAACCACTACGCCGTTTTGCTCTAATTCATCATAGGTACCATAAGCATAATAGGCTTGATTTAATTTCATCAACGTTTCCGCCGTAATTTCTGTTTGTTCTTGATAAGCTTCAAGTAATTCAACATACTCACGGTCTAAATCAGACAATTCAACCCGTAGCATTTCAATTTCTTCCTCTTGCACCTGAATCTTATCCATCAATTTTCTAATCATATTCTCCAACTCAGTGATTTGAAGATTTTTGTTTTCAAGCGCTGCATTTAACTCTCCTACTTTCTTTGCGTTTGCTTCCCTTAAATAATTAATGTTTTGAATCTCTTGAAGAATCCATTGTTTTCCATCTTCTTCTAATTCAACATCATTAGATCTGAAACGTATTTCATCTTCTTTAATGTTTATCATAGCTAGATTTTGCTCAATTTCATTGAATAGCATGATGGTTTCATTCAATGCAGAATCCTTTGCGACAAGCTGGTCTTGAAGTTCTCTATTCTCCGACTTTAATCTTGCCAGTTCTTCACTTTCACCTGAACTCGAATCTGAGCCAGTTGTTCCTTCTTCTTGACATCCGATAAATAAAATTGATATAAAAGCTAAAAATAATGTACGTTTCATACGAGTTGTTTGTATTGAGTTATATAACAAATCTAGCCAATATTTAATTCAAATGCTTACTTTTGAATCAAAATCTAAGAAAATGAAGAACCACTTTTTTTTACTGTTGACGTTGATCTATTTTTCGTTCAATTCTGCGGCAATGGATGTCGATTACAAACTCGGCATGTCTCGTCCAAATTCGCATTATTTTGAAGTGGAAATGGAAATCTCGGACTTTAAAGCAAAAGAAATCTCCATTAAAATGCCGGTATGGGCACCTGGTTCTTACTTAGTTAGAGAGTTCGCGAAAAGTGTAAATATCGTTAAAGCTTTTGATCAAGATGGAAATCCGCTAGAAATTCACAAATGCAATAAAAGCACATGGACGATCAATACCAAAGGAGTAAAAAAAGTAAAAGTTCAATACGAAGTTTATGCCTTTGAATTATCTGTGAGAACAAGTTTCTTAGATGACTCGCACGGTTATATCAACGGAACCAGTGTTTTCATGTATGTTGAGAACAACAAAAATGCAACTGGTAAATTGAACATCACTCCTCACCCAAGCTTTAAAAAGATCTCTACATCACTTAAAAATGAAGGTGGTACAACTTTCAGCTACACAGATTATGATGAGTTGGTGGACAGCCCAATAGAAATTGGAAATCATGAATTATTCGATTTTACAGCTGCTGGAGTCAAACATACGGTAGCTATGTACGGTGATGGAAATTATGATGCGGAAGTCTTGAAAAAAGACATGGCAAAAATCGTTGAGGCTGAAACTAAAATATTTGGCATCAATCCAAACAAAGAATATTTATTCATCATTCACAACTTAACTGTAGGTTCTGGAGGATTAGAGCATAAAAAATCTACCACATTACAAGTAAATAGATGGACTTATGAAGGTGATGATTACCTTGGTTTTTTAAGTCTTGTAGCTCATGAGTACTTCCATTTATGGAATGTGAAAAGAATCCGTCCTAAATCTTTAGGACCATTTGATTATGATAATGAGAATTATACTGACCTGCTATGGGTAATGGAAGGCTTTACCTCCTATTATGACGAACTTGCACTAAGAAGAGCTGGATTTTATAGTGAAGATCAATACATTGGTAAAGTAATGGGAACAATCAATTATGTTGAGAATCAACCAGGAAATAAAGTGCAACCAGTTGCACACGCAAGTTTTGATGCATGGATAAAAGCTTATCGACATAACGAAAACAGCACAAATACTACCATTTCATATTATCCAAAAGGGCATATCCTAGCTGCAATGTTAGACCTTTACATCATCAATAAATTCAATGCCGAAAAATGTCTTGACCAATTTCTTCAAAAATTATGGGCCGATTTCTACATTAAATCTGATGTTGGATTTACTGAAGAAGAATTCCAAACTTCGCTTGAATCATTCTTAGGTGAAGATATGGATTGGTTTTTTGATGATTATGTGTACGGAACCAAAACAGTAGACTATGAAAAGTTCTTTGCTGGTGTTGGCGTTGGAATTGCACGACAAAAACAACAAGCCCAAGCAAAACTTGGGGTTAGAACTTCAGACTCTGGTGGAAAATTGATTGTATCAACCGTTTATGCAAATACCGCAGCTGAAGAGTATGGCATCTCGGTGAATGACGAGATTATTGCTGTAAACGGCTACCGAGTGAACAATTCTACTTTCAATGAAATGCTTGGAACCTTTGATATTGATGATAAGTTCAAAGTAACTTTATCAAGAGATAACATTATCAAAGAATATGAGATTGTAATGGGAATGGATAAAAACCAACGATTCTCAACCAAGGAAGATCTTGATCCTGCGAAGGCTAAAAACTACAACTACTGGTTGAGAGTGACGGAAAAATAACACTGTGAAAGCAGTATTTCCAAAATATTTAATCAAATTTTTAATGAAAATGGGCATTTTAATGCTCATTTTCTTTTTATGTAGACTCCTATTTTTCGCCCTAAACAGTCAGCATTTTCAATCGGTTGCCCTCAGTGATTTTTTAGCCGGACTTTGGTTTGACCTTATCTCTACCTGTCTCCTATTCTACCCGCTAATTGTCATTGAACTCTTTCCGAATAAAAATAGAGAGGCAAAACTTTTCATTGTTTTCAGAAAAGTGTTCACCATTCTGCCATTTGCGCTTGGCATTTTTATCAACCTTGTAGATGTAGAATATTTTCATCATTCTGCTAGCAGGTCGAATTATGGGCTATTAACCATGTTAGGATTCGGAAATGACCTGGCGCAGCAATTGCCTTCATTTTTTAAGGACTATTGGTACATTTTATTGTTCTACTCGCTCTTTCTATTCCTATCGTTTTGGTTGATTCGAAGAGTTTACAATAGAATAGATGATAGCCACCAGCACACGATCAAAAAACAAGTATTGATTTATTTAGGATGCATAGCGCTCTTCATTTTTATCGGCAGAGGTGGATTTGTATCTAAACCCATTCGCACCACAGAAGCTGCAAAATTCACGAAAACAGAAAATGTTCAGTTGGTTTTAAATTCGGCATTCACCATGCTAAACACCTGGGGAAGTCCAGGTTTAATTGAAAAAAATTACTTTA
>JAUHXX010000203.1 GCA_030426825.1 Bacteroidia bacterium
ACTAGTCTTAAAATCAACAGCTAAAATTTCAGGTAATGTCACGGCAGGTAAAATTGCCATTGAGAACGGCGCTATATTTAACGCAACATGTAAAATGGGCGGAGCTCCAGTTGAATTAGACAATTCATACATCAGTGAGGCAGCATCAGAAAAAGAGGCTGAAGAATTAGTTTACTAGTATGAGTATTACAGAATCGTCAGATTTCCCTGATGATAATGAATCGAATGAGATAGATCGCAATGATGATACTCAATCGTCTAAAAAAGGACCGAATAAATTTTTGGTGTTTTCAGGTATGGCTGTTCAAATGGGTGCAACCATAGGCTTAGGTGCTTGGGGCGGTCAACAATTAGATCATAAATATCAACCAGAAAAACCGTATTGGACAATAGCCCTTTCATTATTGGGTGTTTTTATCTCGCTATATTTGCTGATCAAACAAGCAAAAAAACTTTCAGATGACGCTTAGCGCCTACCGCAAAGTAAGTACTATTTCATTTTTATCGGTAATTGTCTTGGTTTGGACAATTAACTTTGCTTTTGTTCAAGGAGCTTTTCTTGTAGATTATATTCGATTGTCTTATTGGTGGGTGATTTATCCTGTTCTTATTCCACAATTTCTTATTGCTTATTTCTATGTCTTGCGAAAAGCAGCAAATCAAAAGACACTAGAAGAGGTGGGTAAAAAGTTCATTATCACCTTAACCCTTCGCATGTTCTTGGCAATTTTATTTCTTTTACCCTGGTTAATAAATAAAGATGAAACTTCGCGTCCAATGGTCGGACAGTTTTTCTTTGTTTTTTTTCCGCTATTAGTAGTAGAAATCAAGCTATTGGTCAGCTATTTAAATCAATCTGTCCCAGAATTTCAAGAAGAGGAGTAAAAACTCGTGAAAAATTATGGGCGAAAAGCTTTTTCTATATACCTTTGCGCCGAATTTAAAAACGAGTATTTCTCGAATTGTAATTTAAGACATGAAGAAGTTTTTCGGATTAATATTGGCTACTGTGTTTTCTTTGAGTGCTTTAGCAAGCGGAGGAGACAAAGAGTTTAACGCGGCAGAACACGCAATTCACCACGCATTAGATGCACATGAAATTCACATTGCAGATGCAATTACGATTCCACTTCCTGTTATTTTATGGACAGAAAATGGATTAGTGATGTTTATGTCTTCAGAGTTTCACCATGATGACAGCGGTCATCATATCGTTGAAAAAGACGGAATGAGCTTTGTTAAGCTGCACGAAAAAATTTATCAATTAGAAGCTGGGGCACACGGAATTGAATTTGATGCTGAAGGTCATCCGACTAATGCAAAAAAAATTACTACTGATTTCTCAATTACCAAAAATGTTTTTGCTATGTTCTTAGTAGCTTTCTTTTTGTTATTTGTATTTATTAAATCAGCAAAGAATTATAAAAAGCACGATACTTTATCACCAAAAGGAATTGCGAAATGGACAGAGCCGGGTGTTGTATTTGTTCAGGATATTGCTAAAGAAAATATCGAAGCCGATAAATTCAGAAAATTTGTTCCTTATTTATTGACCCTATTTTTCTTTATCTTTTTTGGAAACCTATTAGGATTAATTCCTTTCATTTCTAATCCGAACATGACGGGTAGTATTTCAATTACCATTTTATTAGCGGCAATTACTTTCTTTATTCAAATGAAAAATTCAAGAAAGACCTATTGGTTGCACATTGTTGACCCTTTAGGGAATTCTATGCCATTAATCGCAAAAATTCCTTTGTATGTTATCTTATTGCCAATTGAGATTGCGGGGATTTTCATTAAGCCAATAGCATTGTTAATTCGTTTGTTTGCGAACATCACTGCAGGACACATTATTGTTGTTTCATTGATTGCCATCATCTTTGTTCAAACAAGTGGTTGGTGGGGCTTTTTATCAGTGCCAATGACATTATTTATTTCAGTACTAGAACTTTTAGTCGCGTTTTTACAGGCCTATATCTTTACAATGCTAGCAGCAATGTATATCGGTTCGGCCGTTGAAAGTGCGCACCATTAAATTGTAATTTTTTAATTAATATATATCTAACATGGGAACAGGAATAGCAGCTATCGGAGCAGGTTTAGCAGTAATCGGAGCCGGAATCGGAATCGGTAAAATTGGTGGGTCAGCTTTAGAAGCTATGGCAAGACAACCAGAACTTGCAAGTAAAATCCAAACTGTAATGATTATTGCAGCGGCTTTAGTTGAGGGTGCAGCCCTTTTCGGAATCGTTGTAGCATTCTTACAAGGTTAAAAAAAGATTGGTGCTAGGGATTGCCTAGCACCGCTTTTAAATTATTAATTGAAATAAAAATTAAACTATGCTATTAGAATTGCATCCATTGATTACACCGGCTTGGGGACAAATTTTCTGGGGTGGTATTGTATTCATCATTCTTTTGTTTTTGTTAAAGAAATTCGCTTGGGGACCAATGTTGTCTGCCGTGAATGAGAGAGAAAAAGCAATTGAAGAATCTGTAAACCTTGCGCAAAAAACGCAGGCAGAGATGAAGCAATTACAAGCTCAAAACGAAAACTTGTTGAAAGAAGCAAGAGCTGAGAGAGATAAAATGATTAGAGAAGCTTCAGAAACTTCTAAGCAAGTGATTGCTGATGCTAAGCAAGCAGCAAAAGGTGAAGCTGATAAGATCATTAAAGATGCTCAGGTAGTTATCAATTCAGAAAAGCAAGCGGCGGTTGCTGAGTTAAAAACTCAAATGGCGGCATTCTCATTAGAAATTGCTGAAAAAGTAATTAAAGGAGAGCTTTCAAGTGATGATAAGCAAAAAGCACTAGCAGAAAAATTAGCTGATAGCATCAGCGTTAATTAAATCAAATGGGAGTAAGCAAAGCAGCAGTTAGATATGCACAGGCACTTTTAGATTTGGCACTTGAACAAAAAGTGGCAGATAAAGTGAGTAACGATATGGCTTCGCTTAATGGTTTATGCTCTGAAAATAAAGAGTTAGCAAACTTCTTAAGCTCGCCAATTATTCCTAAAAGCAAGAAGGTCGAAATTTTTGATGCTTTATTTACAGGTAAGGTGGAGAAAATGAGCTTGAACTTTTTCAAGTTGATCACTAAGAATAAAAGAGAAGATATCTTAAATGAAATCGCTGAAAGCTATGTAGAATTATACAAAGCACACAGTGGTATTGTTGACGTACATATCACATCTGCAATTCAACTTGAGGCTAAAGTGAAAGATCAGATCTTGGCTAAGGTGCAAGAAAAATACGCAGGTAAAAAATTAGAAGTTCACCATGAAATTGACGCAAGTTTAATCGGTGGATTCAAGGTTGGAGTTGATGGTAAGCAATTAGATGCATCAATCGCCAGCCAATTAAGTAATTTGAAAAACATATTATTAAATTAAATAGAATCAAGAACAAAGAGCCAAGAACAAAGATGATTGTCTTGGATCTTGGATCTTGAATCTGAAAAACAAATAAAAATGGCAGACGTAAAACCAGCAGAAGTATCTGCAATTTTGAGAGAACAACTTTCAGGATTTAAGTCAGAAGCAGAATTAGAAGAAGTAGGAACCATCCTTCAAGTAGGTGATGGTATCGCACGTATCTATGGTTTATCTGGAGTTCAATACGGTGAAATGATTGAATTTGAAGGTGGATTAAGAGGAATCGTTTTGAACCTTGAAGAAGATAATGTAGGTGCAGTACTTTTAGGAAAATCTGATTCTATTAAAGAAGGAGATACGGTTAAAAGATTGAATTTGATTGCTTCACTACAAGTAGGTGAAGGTATCGTTGGTCGTGTCGTTGACACAATGGGTAACCCAATTGACGGTAAAGGTCCAATTCAAGGTGAAACTTTCGAAATGCCACTTGAGCGTAAAGCGCCAGGTGTAATTTATAGAGAGCCAGTAACAGAGCCATTACAAACTGGAATCAAGTCAATTGACTCAATGATTCCTGTAGGAAGAGGACAAAGAGAGTTGGTAATTGGAGATAGACAAACTGGTAAAACAACAGTTTGTATTGATACCATTATTAATCAAAAAGAATTTTACGATAAAGGAGAGCCAGTTTACTGTATCTATGTAGCAGTTGGACAAAAAGCATCAACGGTTGCCGGATTAGTTGGTAAACTAGAGGCTGCTGGAGCAATGGCTTATACAACTATTGTGGCGTCAAACGCTTCAGATCCGGCACCAATGCAATTCTACGCACCATTTGCTGGAGCTGCAATCGGGGAGTATTTCAGAGATACTGGTCGTCCAGCATTGATTATCTTTGATGATTTATCAAAGCAAGCAGTAGCTTACCGTGAGGTATCGTTGTTATTAAGAAGACCTCCGGGACGTGAGGCTTACCCTGGTGACGTATTCTACTTGCACTCAAGATTATTAGAAAGAGCGGCGAAAGTGATCAATAATGACGCGATTGCAGCAACAATGAATGATTTACCTGATTCTTTAAAAGGTAAAGTAAAAGGTGGAGGATCATTAACTGCACTTCCAATTATTGAAACACAAGCGGGTGACGTATCTGCCTATATTCCAACTAACGTAATTTCAATTACTGACGGACAGATTTTCTTAGAGTCTAACTTGTTTAACTCAGGTGTTCGTCCAGCGATTAACGTTGGTATCTCGGTATCGCGTGTTGGTGGTAACGCTCAGATTAAATCAATGAAAAAAGTATCTGGTACTTTGAAACTAGATCAAGCACAATATAGAGAGCTAGAGGCTTTCGCGAAATTCGGTTCTGATTTGGATGCTGCTACTAAAGCGATCCTAGATAAAGGAGCAAGAAACGTGGAGATCTTGAAGCAAAAAGAAGGAGATCCGTTTAGAGTTGAAAACCAAATTGCAATTATCTATGCTGGAACAAAAGGATTGTTATCTAAAGTTCCTGTAGAGAAAGTAAAAGAGTTTGAAGCTGAGTACATCAACTTCTTAAATGCAAATCACAAAAACGTGATGGAGCAATTAGCAGCAGGAAAATACACAGATGAATTAACTGATGTATTAGGAAAAGTTGCAGTTGAAATTGCAGATAAATATTAATAGCTAAACTGGCGAATGTCAGTCTGAGCATGTCGAAGACAAATGAGCTAGCAGCTTAATTTCGACAGGCTCAATTTGACAGCTACCACTAACTTTAAGTAAATGGCTAACTTAAAAGAAATAAGAAATAGAATTGTCTCAATTGAGTCAACTATGCAGATTACTTCAGCAATGAAGATGGTTTCTGCTGCCAAGTTGAAAAGAGCTCAAGATGCGGTGACGCAGATGCGTCCGTACGCAAACAAATTACAAGAGATTCTTTCTAGCTTATCTTCTTCATTGGACATGTCAGAGAATGTATATGCCTCTGATAAAGAAGAAAAAAATATTCTTTTAATCTGCGTAACTTCAAATAGAGGTTTATGTGGAGGTTTCAACAACTACATCATTAAAGAAACGAAAAGATTAGCTGCAGAAGAGTATGCCGGTAAAAACGTTTCGGTTTTATCTATCGGTAAAAAAGCGAATGATGCGTTCAAAAGAACGGAATACAATATCAAAGGGTCGTACTTACCTAGTCACTTAGAGGAGTTATGGAATGACTTAACTTTTGATAATGTTGTACCAGTTGCTGAAAAAATAATGAAAGCATACACTGATGGGCACATTGACAAAATCGTGATGGTTTACAATCACTTTAAAAATGTGGCAACTCAAATTGTAACAACTGAGCAGTTCTTACCTATTTTACCTCCAGCTGAGGAAGAAGGACAAAGTACAGCAAACTTAGATTACATTTTTGAGCCATCAAAAGCCGAAATCGTAGAAGAGTTAATCCCGAAATCATTGAAGATTCAAATGTATTCTGCCTTATTAGATTCATTTGCAGGAGAGCATGGTGCAAGGATGACCGCAATGCATAAAGCAACAGATAACGCTGCCGAATTGAACAAAGGATTAAAACTTGAATACAACAAAGCGCGTCAGGCTGCAATTACTAACGAGATTTTAGAAATCGTAGGTGGAGCAGAAGCATTGAACGGATAGACTTTAGAAATTTTTAAAATTGATCCTGATTTCGCTTCTTGTGGAATCAGGATTTTTTTATGGACTTAATTATGAGAAATATTGTTCAATTCATTGTAGTGTTAATAAGCTTTAGCTCTTTTTCTCAGGATCTTCATCCGTTTATTGAGCTTAAGAATGGTGAGCGAATTGAGTGCAGCGAAGTATTTTTAAAAAAGAATGGAGATATCGTTGCCCTCAGTGGTAAGGATAGAATAAAAATACCGGCTATAAGAATCAAATCCGCCCTTTCAGGTCAAATAGAATACTATAACAGCACTAAACATGTTCATTTAATTTATTTAAAACTGTATAACTACAAACAAGACACTGTCTGGACGGGTTATCATATGGCAGGGGCAAGGCCTTTTCAAATAGTAATTAAAAGTGGAGAATATATGATCCTAACTGATCATACGAGAGATGGAATGTTTAAGGCTCCTGACATGGCGGTTAATGCGCGTGAAAACAGATATAACCCTCTTGGATTAGGAACAAAAGGACCCTACGAAGAGGGCCGATACAAAACGGGAAATCGTTATTATCTAGTTGTTGGAAAAAATTTCATTACACTTAAAGCACAAGAGTGGAGAACTGCAAAATATCTTAGTTTAATTGACTCCTATTTTTATCATTGCGGTGATTTTACGAAATTAATTGAAGCCTATAAGAATAGTGATTTCAATACTTTTAATGTTGATCAAATGATGTTAGACATTAAATTGAAATATTATAAGAATTGTTTTTCAAATTAAAACTAAGTTCCATTTTTCATGGATACAATTGAAATTATACAAATCACCGGAACGGTAGTCTTTGCCATAAGTGGAGCATTAACCGCAGCAAACAAAAGGTTTGATCTGATGGGCGTTTCTATCATTGCCTTTGTAACTGCTTTAGGCGGCGGAACTAT
>JAUHXX010000204.1 GCA_030426825.1 Bacteroidia bacterium
GTAAAGAATCTGATCAAATAAGATATAGAGAAAATGTTTTTCCAGCAATCAAAAAGGAGTTACCAATGATTATTTGTTCAGATAATCACAACATTAAAAAGTATGTTTTAAAACAGAATTGTTGGATTAAAGCTGATCCAACATTTGAAGGGCTTAAGCAAATCATTTATGAACCAAAATTAAGAGTCTTTATAGGAGAACAATCACCTGACAAAAGATATCCGAAGCTGAAAATTGGAACAGTTTCAATAGAAAATTCAACAAATTTTCCAATACAGAATCAGCGCATTGAACTCAATGGAGATCTAACATGCATAATTGGGGGCAGGGGATCTGGTAAATCTAGTTTGCTAGAAACCATGGCTTATTCTTATGGTTTAAATAAAAAACATGATGAATCCTTCATCAATTATTTTTTAAAAGAAGGTGCTACAGCTACCATTGATATTGATTATCTTGACTTGAAAGGTCATTCGGTAGTTAGTACACCTACTTCTTTGGATAAAGAGAATATTGAAAGGCAGGTTAATCCAATTCTTTATCTCGGGCAAAATAAAATTGAAGAAATTGCGAATGATAAGAATGAAATTCATGAGTTAGCTTTCGGCACAGTAAAGAGGAGCTCGACATTATCAGATGAAATCATTGAATTACAAAAAGAAATAGAATCTCAGATTTTAGATTTATCGGCAATAAATTGATCCAGCCAAGTTACTAAAGGAGAAAGAGAGCTTATTGAGTGAGCTTAAATTGCTCGAGTCAGAAGAAACAAAAAAGGTGCTGGCAAGTTTGGCCAAAAGCAGAATACAAAAGGATGCTTTAGTTAAGATAAATAATGCAGTAGCGGTTATTAATCGTGGTGTCGAAACATTCAAAGAGAAAGCAGATCCTCAGATTGAGGTTATTAACCAGCAATTGTCTGACCTAGAGATAAAGGAAGAAATCAATCTTGATTTTGCTGCACTTATAAAAGACTTAACTTCTGTACTAGAAAAAATACCTAGTAAAAAAATTGAAGATGAATATCAAGAAATTCTAGTAAAAGCACAGGAACAGTTAACTGGGAAAACCGAAGTTTCCGTAGCATATATTGAGTCGTTGAAAACCAAAATAAATGATATTGACAAAAGACTAGAACTTTATAAAACAAGCATCAAAATATTAGAGGATGATGTAAAAACACGTTATTCATATTTAGCTGACTTAAAAGAGGTTCATGAAGATTTAGAAGAAGTTTATTCTGAGGCAATTGAAGAGTTCTCAGAACAAAATAATGGCATTTTAGATCAAGTTAATTTAGAAGCAAGTAACGAATTTGAATTACAAAAATTGATAGATCAGTTATTCGAAAAAATAGATAGACGGAAGGTCAAAAGAATGGATCAATTCACCCAATCCTATTTTGAAGATTACAATGGAGCAAGGTTTAATTTTATTGATTGGATAAAGGCATTTGAAAGTGATCCTGAAAACTATAATATTTTTTATGGTGATGGGCTTAAAACCTTTGAAGAGATCGTTTATAAAAACCACAACTACCTGAATACTAAAATTTCATATAAAATTAATGAGCATCATTCTAAACCGTTGTCACAACTCTCATTAGGACAAAAAGGGACTGTTATTTTAAAGTTGTTTTTGAGCACTGGTAATAATTGCCCAATAATTATTGACCAACCTGAAGATCATTTAGATAATGACTTCATATATTCAGATTTAGTTCAAACGTTAAAAGAAGCAAAACAAAAAAGACAGATTATTATTGTAACACATGATGCTAATTTGGTAGTAAATGGTGACGCAGAACAAGTGATCGTAGCAAGGTATGATGACGGTAAAATATCTTATCCTTTAATGGGAAGCATTGAAAACCCCGAAGTAAAGCAAAGCGTGGCTAAAATATTAGAAGGTGGTGACATTGCATTCAAGAAAAGAGAGAGAAAATATAATATTCAAGAAGTTAATTGATGAGAGAGGATTGGTCAGAAATACCATATAAAGATGCTGTAGTCAAGATTTCTACATCTAAACAAAAGTTGAAACAAAAAGAGTATCTTGATGAAGGTTCAATTGCCGTTGTCGATCAAGGTCAAGAAAACATTGGTGGATATACAAATGATAAGTCTAGAATATTAGATTGTGAGTTGCCGGTAATTGTATTTGGAGATCATACAAAAATTGTCAAAATTATTTCCTTTCCTTTTGCGCCTGGAGCAGATGGGACGAAAATCTTGCAACCCAAGAAGTTTGTAGATGCAAAGTTGTTAGCATACTTTACAAAAATTTTGGTTCATAAGATCTCGGATAAAGGTTATGCAAGACATTATCAGCATGTTGAAAAAGAAAACATCCAACTCCCCCCCCTCCCAGAACAACGCGCCATAGTAGCCAAAATAGAAGAATTATTTAGCAGTTTAGATAGCGGCATTGCAGATTTACAAAAAGCACAAGCCCAGTTAAAGGTATTTCGTCAAGCTGTGCTCAAAAAAGCCTTTGAGGGAGAACTCACCAAAGAGTGGAGAGCCAAACAAACCAACCTCCTTTCAGCAGATGAACTCTTAACCCAAATCGAAGAAGAGCGCGAAAACCATTACAACCAACAAATAGAAGATTGGAAAAAAGCTGTCAAAACTTGGGAAGAAAATGGCAAAGAAGGTAAGAAGCCTTCAAGAATATCTAAACCCAAGATAATGCCTCAGGTGGTGCAATCTGATATTGAAAAATATGAAGACATACCACAAGGTTGGAATTGGTCAAGGTTCGGAAGTGTCACATACAAAATTGGCGACATAGATCACAAAATGCCAAAAACATTTGAAGGAGGACTTCCATATTTATCCACAGGGAATATTAAAGCTGATGGCACAATTGATTTTGAAAGTGCTAAGACAATCTCCCGTCTTGACTTTGATCGTCTGGCTTTGAAAATTAAACCGGAAAAGGGAGATATTATCTTTCCACGTTATGGGACTATTGGTCGCAACATTCTTATTAATGTAGATACAGAGTTTTTGGTTTCATATGCTTGTGCTATCATCAAGAATATTAAAAAATTGATGGATCCTAAATTTGCACTCTATTACTCATTGTCTCCTGTTATTAAGCAAGAGATTAAAAGATATACAGTTCAAACTACACAAGCAAATATTGGTATCGCGTCTATCGAGTCATTTGTGTTTCCACTTTGCGCAAAAGAAGAACAACACCAAATCGTGCAAGAAATAGAAAGTCGTTTATCGGTTTGTGATAAAGTAGAAGAAAGCATTTTAGCGAATTTAGAAAAAGCCAAAGCCCTGCGCCAAAGCATACTCAAAAAAGCCTTTGAGGGCAAACTCCTCACCGAGCACGAATTAGCAGCCTGCAAAGCCGCCCCAGATTATGAACCCGCCAGCGTTTTGTTGGAGAGGATAAAGGAAAATAAGAATTAATGGAATTAGCCTACATCTTTATACGCAACTTAAGAAATTTTAATAATCAGGGGATCAATTTATCCTCTAGATTCAATTTCGATTACAATATTGAGGAAAATAAGTTAAATGTAAAGGAAAACAGTTTCCATTTAGATGACTTTTATTCGAGCAACATCAATAATCTAAAGTGCATAGTGGGTCAAAATGGAGCAGGTAAAACTTCAATTCTAACTTATTTAAAGGAGATTCTTACTTCTCCAATTACACGTGATCGTACCGAAGATATTCAAATGTTTCTTGTTTTAGCAAATGAGGATTATAGCTCATTGAGGATTGTTCAGAACACGTTTAATATAAGTAAAAGAGATGTAATTTCTGAACACAAATTCGATATCTCGACAAAGAACCTTTCAGAATATACGGATAGTAAAACTCTAACCTTTGATGAATCAAGTGATTCAGTTCTGAGACTTATAGACGAGTTTGAACCTTCCACGTTTCTGTTTTTATCAAACACATTTGATGGCCATTCAGAATCATCCTATTGGCCAGCAAAAACACCTTTTAGTGTGAGTCTATCAACAAACCATCTTGTTCTAAATCATACCGAATATGGGGGGGTCGCTACTTATAAGGCAAACGAAATACTTAAAAACATAAAGCTTACCCTTGCGGCTAAGGAATATTTGCCTGAATTAAAATTCCCCACCTATATCAGGCTGCGCATAGCACATGCTGTT
Source organism: Bacteroidia bacterium (assembly GCA_030426825.1). Classification (GTDB taxonomy): domain Bacteria; phylum Bacteroidota; class Bacteroidia; order Flavobacteriales_D; family Crocinitomicaceae; genus Paracrocinitomix. Next base: position 4,151 of record JAUHXX010000204.1, read on the forward strand.
ATTCCTAATCAAAGGCCAGAAATGCCTGAGAAAAAAGATAAATATTCTAAGCAGAAACTTGACCTTATAAAGGGGTATGAACGTTCTAAAAATATTGTTGCGCATGTTAAAAAGGCATTCTTTGAATATAACGAGCCAGAACTGCTCTGGCATGAATGGTTATACGGTTATATGATCCATCATGTGGGACATTTTATGCGAGATGAACAAGAGGCGTCATTATTAAAGGCCATTGAAAACCCTGGTATGTTAGGACCGAAGGAGTCAATTAAAGGATGGTTTTTAAATAATGCTCGAAAGCTACGCAAAGTCAGGAAAATTGGGAATGAAAGCATAACAATTGATTGGGAGAATTATTTTCAGGTTATGCTCCCATTAATTGATCTGGTTATTGTTCAAAAAGAATCCAATACCAATGATAATAAAGATCAATCATCAATACTGATTGAACTAAATGAAGCAAATGAAGATCTTATCAGCCAGCTAATAAAGGATAGTCAGGTTACAAAGGACCTTGGCCCAAATATATTCCGCTTTGACTGGAGAGATATGAGTACTGGAGAGAATATGATTTTAAGGCTTTTCTCAAATCTTTACTATTTCAAACAAGAATTTTGTCCAATCGAGGGCATAAAGGATACAAAACTTTATTTTCTTTTAGATGAAATAGAAACCTATTTTCATCCGCAATGGCAGAAACGTATTGTCAAAATATTAATTGATTTCATCACCAAATTTTTTGATGAATTTAAAGTGAATATAGTAATGACATCTCATTCTCCATTTATTATTTCTGATATTCCTAAACATGACATAATCTTCTTAAGAAATGGGAAAAATGGCTCCGAAATACAGAAAAACCTGAATGAACATAAGCAAACTTTCGGAGCAAATATCCACTCCCTACTGTCTGATTCATTTTTTCTTCAAGACGGTCTAATGGGTGACTTTGCAAATAAAAAAATCAGTGATTTAATTGATTTCATTCTTGATAATAAATGGGAAAAGGTTCTAGAAAAAAAGGATGAAGTTGAAAAGTTGATTTATACTGTTGGTGAAGAAGTGATCAAAATTAAATTGTTAGACACTTTAGAAAATCAAAGACGATCAAATATCCTTGATTTAGGTGAGTAATGAATATCATCTACCACACAAATATTACCCAATTCGCTCAGGATCATTATGATCGTGTTTGCACCAAGCTTAAAAAGGCAAAGGGAGATCAAAAATTTTATGATAGTTCGGTTCATAATAAGTTAAGGGTATATATCAATGATCATCCTGGTGAAGATCAAATCAATCTATTTGAATATTTCAAGACCCATCATCATGAAATTATTACAGGGAAACCAGATCGATTAGAATTTCACAGAAAAAAAATCCAAAAAATAATTAAAAAAGATAAGATCAAATTTACTGAAAAGAAAACAGTAAAAGGCAAGTTAGTTGATCAGTACACCCCGGTGTATAATGCTATTGTAAATTGCTTTGATTATGGCACTTTTACTGGTACAATTAAGGCATACGATCTCTTGAAACCGTTGGATGTTGACGTCTGTCCTTATTGCAATAGGCAATTCGTTAACACCTATATTGATGATGATGGTAGGACCAGAGCAACCTTAGATCATTTTTACTCTAGAAGCGACCATCCATACTTTGCATTGTCCTTTTTTAATTTAGTTCCGTCATGTTATGTTTGTAACTCCAGTTTTAAAGGAAGAAAGGAGTTTAGTGCAGATAAGAACTCAAATCCATATGTTGAATCCTTTGAAAATATTGTAGCATTCACAATTGGTTACGATAAGAAAAAGGGTAATAAGGAATATAAAGCTGAGTTCTATCAAAATGAAGATAATTTTAAAATTCAGTTTAAAAAATTAGTGGATGATGATGATGATGAGCTAACAAAAGTTATAAATAACATAAAGACTTTTAAACTTGACAAAATGTATAATCTCCACAAAGGGATTATCGTGAAATTAGTTGAACAAGACATTATCTTTAAAAAAGGGGGGTTAGCAAAGGATATTCACAAAATGTTTCCAAGAATTTTTGCTGGACCTACTGATGTACTGAGTGCACTTACCGGTTATATACCTGATGAAAAGAAATTTAATAAACAGACATTTTCTAGGTTGGTTAGAGATATCAGTGTCGAAATGAAACTACATAAAGGAATAACTTAAATGACAGAATCAACAATAGTATCAAAAGTATGGAACTTTGCCAGTGTCTTAAGAGATGATGGTGTCGGTTACGGAGATTATTTAGAGCAAATCACCTATCTGCTATTCCTGAAAATGGCAGATGAGCTGAACAAACCACCCTACAACAAAGGTTTACAATTTCCATTACTCAAAAATGCGGATGGTAAAGAAATTGAAGGAGCAGAGCGTTGTGATTGGCCAACCCTTTCAGGTAAACGTGGGGCAGAGCTAGAAGCTTTTTACAACCAATTGCTACGTAGCTTATCTACTGAAAAAGGCATTTTAGGTCAAATCTTTACCAAGTCACAAAACAAAATTCAAGATCCGGCCAAGCTCCTAAAAGTGATTGACATGATTGATCATGAAAATTGGAGCATGATGGGCGCAGATGTAAAAGGCAAAATCTACGAAGGCCTTTTAGAAAAAAACGCCATGGATAGTTCCGGTTCTTCAGGTGCCGGTCAATATTTTACACCAAGAGCTTTGATTAAAACAATGGTGGCGGTAGTGCAACCAAAACCACTCAAATCAATAGCTGATCCAG
>JAUHXX010000205.1 GCA_030426825.1 Bacteroidia bacterium
TTCTTTGCGAATAATCAATAAAAACTGCACACAACGTATCTAAAAAGACTTTAGCCCTAGACTCAATATCATCAGTGATATTAATATCCAAAATACTCGTGAATTCAATATTTTCAACAGCTATTCTGCTTTTGAAATGTCCCACCATATGAGCTCTTGAATGAGCAATAATTTCATAGTCAGGAGCTAAAACTCGATCAATATCTGTAGAAGAAAATTCATAATTCTTTGACAACTTTATACCAAAATCTTGCGTAATCAATTCTTCTTCAAAATTACCTTGATACTTTTTTTCTTGATCTCCAATAATATAACTCAATGTGTAATTATCGTTATCTAGAATTTTAACACTCAACGGAAGTTCATAAAGCTGCTCAGAATTGTATATTTCAATTTCAGCTTTAAATGGTAATGTCCCAAAAACCTCTTTCTTTTTGAGGCGTCCACTAATGAAATACGAAATATTAACATCTATTTTATCAACAACTTCTTCAATAATATCTCTTGATTGGAGTATTCTAATTTGATTACTCACATCCATGTACATAGAATAAGCACCCAACCCTTTATAAATAGGGTCCTGATAATCATACGTTTCGTTAGATTTTAATAGAAGTTGGGCGTTAGCACCGTAAACATCTTTAAGTCTGTATGCATAAATAAAACCAATGCAATAAGCAATCGTTGGCACTAAAATGAGTATACCGAGATTTTTTTTAATCAATTTCCAAATTGACTGCAGATCTTTAGAGTCAATTAATTTATTTGAAGTTTGTTTATCAGAATTCATTTCAGTCTACAGAACCTTAAGTTTTTCCCTAATTGGGTACAAATATATCTTAAATCCTTACGTAGGGAAAACAAATTGGTTTCAAACCAACTATATATATTTAATTTACGTTTAAAATGTGTGGCATGCAATTTAATTGAAAATGATTATATTTGCTTTACCTTGAAATTGAGACCTTTAATTTATACCTGTACTATGAAATTACTCTTGAAACTTCCTTTGTTGACTTTTGTTGTGTCAACATCTGTCACATTTGCTCAAACTGGTCCTGGAGGAGTTGGAGACAACACCACCAATGTACTGTGGTTGGATGCTCATACCATGGGAGGAGCGAACGGTTCATCTGTTAATAGCTGGACAGATTATTCTGGAAACGCAAATAATGCCACGGAATCAGATCCAACTTTTCAACCAATTTATTCAACAGGTAGCTTAAACGGAAGAAATACGGTCGAATTTAATGGTGCTCAGTACCTTACAACTGGTGCTAATGCATTAATGAATAATGCTACCTACATTGATTACTATGTTATCAGTGAATGGGATAATGTTACTTCATTATCGATTCCCTTTAATATTGATTATGGTTCATCAGATGCTGATGCCGTTTTCGCAGGTATCGTGAATCAAAACGGTGGTATTGACTCGTATGGTCGTAAAAGCGTAACGATTAAAAGAGCCGATTTTTCAAGTGCAGTTGGTCAAAATGTGTATCAAGGTGTTTATGATAAAGGCTCAAATGAAATTAAAGCAATATTAAATTTCAATACAGACGATATTCTTGTTGAGAACCCGTTAAGAAGTACTTCAACACATGAAGAATTCTGGATTGGAGGAACGAATAGTTTTGGAACTCAACACTACTATACGGATGGTAGAATCGGTGAAATTTTTGTTTTTACAACAGAATTAAATAGTACGCAACAAAATATAGTACAAAATTATTTATCAGCTAAATTTGGTGTGGCTGCTCCTAATGATATGTATACGTTTGAAGGTACATACGGGCTGGGTGTAGTAGGAATTGGTCAAGACGCAGCTGCAACAGCTCATACAGATTCTCAAGGTAACGGTATGGTAAGAATTAGTTCTCCTGACGATTTACAGGATGGTGAATATTTATTTGTTGGACATGATGATGTTGAAGTGACCTCTTTTAACTTAAATACCAATGTTCCAACAGTAATTGCATCTTCTGCATCAAGGTTTGTGCGCCAATGGAGAGCAGAAAAAACTGGAAACTTAGGTAATATCACCTTGAAGTTCGATTTGGATGCATCAACCAATTTTTCTGGGGATCCTAATAATTACAGATTGTTAATTCACAGTTCGGCGGACATGAGTGGTACAATTGATCACATCATTGCAGGTACTTATAATGCAGGAGAAGAATCGATTACATTCACGAATGTTGATTTAAACACTGGAGATTTCTTCACCTTAGCGGGAGATACTCCAGAAGAAATCCATTCAATTACTGACGGCGGATGGAATACTCCTGGAACATGGGATTGTACCTGTATTCCAACTGCTTTTAATGAGGTATATATAGATCCTGGAACAAATGTCACAGTTGATGTAGATGCAAATGTCTATGGACTTTATGTTGAAGCAGGTGGAAATTTAATTATGAATGCACCTTTTACGTTAAACATTTTTGATGCTTTTGAAATTGCTAATACAGGAACAATAGATTTTACTGATGGTAAAGTTGCAATGGTAGGAAATGCTGATCAGGGAATCAACGCTTTTGGAGCAACTGTTGACTTTCATGATTTGGAAATTAACAATTCAACCGGAAGTAACGTTGATTTATTCTCTTCGGTGTATCAATTAAATGGTAGTCTTTTAATGGAGAAAGGACATTTAGTTATTGATAATTCGGCAGGAGGTTTGTTTGTAGTCAGATCAACTTCTCCTACAACATCAGGAAGAATTGGTGAAATAAAGACAGGTACTACCATAAGTGGAAATGTAAGAGTAGAAAGATTCATTCCTGCAGGTAATGCAGAGTGGAGAAACCTATCTTCCCCGGTTTCCAATACAACTTTAGCAGATTGGGATGAAGAACTATTTATGTCAGGAACAAATTTCCCTGACGGTTGCGCTTATGGTGCATCAGGCTGTTTTCATTCAGTAAAAATTCATACTGTCGGTGTTTCACAGGATATTACCAATATTAATACTGCTCTCATTCCCGGCAGAGCCTATGAGGTATTCGTTGGAGACGACTTAAATACTTTCAGTGGTGCAACTATAAATGTTAACGGACAATTGCATCCAAGCACAGGAGTATCAGTAACTATTAATCATGATTGGAACACTGTAGGGAACCCGTTTGCCTCTCCTATTTTGTTTTCATCAATTCCGAAATCTTCTCAAATGGGGAAATATTTCTATGTGTATGACGCAGTAACTGGAGGCTATCAATGGTATGATGAATCTTCTAATACGAGTAGTATTCCAGAGCTGGCTAATGGATTACTTGCTTCTGGCCAAGGTTTTTGGACAAATGGTTCTGGTGTATTGAATTTTCAACAAACTCATAAAGTTGATCAGTCGGCAACGTTTATCCGTAATAGTGAAGCTCCAGACCGATCTATTTATTTGACTTTAAATGAAATGAACTCGACTTATTCAACAACTATTAGTTTTGAAGAGAGTATGATATGTTTGGATGGTTTTGATACAATTCAAGATGTCAGACATCTTAGTACTGGACTTGAAAAATGTCCAACTCTGGCAATTAAAACATCTGAAGATCTTCTTAGAAAAAATTGGATAAATTCTGACATAAAAGATAAAACATATGATTTACACTCCAACTTTTTAAATCCGGGATATTATACAATTGAAGCGGCTAACCTTAACAATTTCAATAACTATCGTAACGTAATGCTTTATGATTCTGAAACGAAGGAAATAGTCAACTTGAAGATGAATCCGAATTATACTTTTTATGCTGAAATTGGAGAATCAAGTAGGTTTAGAGTAATTTTTTCTAATGCTCTAGAATTGGGAGCAGACGCATTTGGAACAGCTTCTGTTGATGAAATGACAAATGAATTAACAATTATTCAAATGAATAATGTCATTAATCTAAAGACCACAGAATCAATTGAAAACGCGAGTGTAATTTTATACAGTTCATTAGGACAAGAAGTGATTAGATTTGATGCTAACTCTTTGAGCAGTGGTGATAACTTATTCACTGTTCCTTCAGAAATTACGGGAGTTCACATTTTATCAATATTCGAAAATGGAACCCGAGTTTCCAAAAAACTCGTATTTTAGTAGAAAATTTTGAAAATGAATTTTAAAACCTTTATATATCGTGCACTTCTAATTTTTACGGGAGTATTGTTTAACGTAGCGCTTTGGGCTCAACCCCCAGGTGGCCCGCCTCCAGGCGGTGGTGGTTCGACAGGAACCAACCCCCCATGTTGGCAACCTGAGTGCATTCCAATAGACGGAGGAGTCGCTTTTCTATTGGGAGCTGGCGTCCTATTAGGAGTTAAAATGATTTATGATCAACGTATTAAAAGTAGAGCCTAAGGTTCTACTTTTTTTTCATGAAAAAACTTCTTGAAAATAAAATAATCCGTTTCTTGACTTTTGCAGGAGGTCTCTATGTTCTTTGGTTACTTTTGTATTATTTCTTGATAAAAACCCATACGAACTGGGATTTTTACCTGAATTATAATATTTGTTATTTATCTGATGTCCTGCTCAATTTATTCGGGGTTGACACGTACATAGATATTGAAAGTGATCATGTTGTTTTATTCATGGATGGAGGAAACTATCGTGGAATTTGGGTAGGTGATGAATGCAATGGCTTTAAGCTATTTTCAATTTTTACCATTTTTATTCTTGCCTTTCCTGGAAATATAAAAAAGAAAGCTTGGTTTATTCCGCTTGGACTTGTCATTGTTCATTTAGCCAATGTCATACGAGTTGCGGGCTTGGTTTTAATCAACAACTATTATCCTAAATTTTTAGATTTCAACCATTTATACACGTTTACGGTATTCGTCTATGGTATCATTTTTCTCCTTTGGTATTGGTTTGCAAAAAAGATAGCAGGGAATGAATAAAAAACTCATCATTTCACTACTTACCATCTTGATAATAGGACTTGGCTTTATACGCGGATACCTTTTTGGCAATATCAATTGGATTTACAAAACGCTAACCGAAAACAGGAAAAATCAAGCCAGACATGAATTCCATTCGCTATTGGAATGGAGCCCAAATTCAATCCTATTACTTAAATGGACCTTAACCTTTTTATTCTTCGGTTTGTTCTGGCTTTTAACTAACAGAATTATCCATTTCGCTTTTAAAAATAAAAACTACGACAGGATAGTTAGCCTAATGTACCTTGGCATGCTCGGAGTGTCAGGGCTATTGTATCTTTCAGGTTTAATATGGGGCTATTCACTTGAATTCTATTTTTTAGTTCGAACGGTAATGGGAATGGCACAATCATTTATGCCTTTAATGATTCTGTTTATTATCATTAAATTTTTACCACAATCGTCATCCAAATAAATGCCTTTTGTACCTTTGGCAAAAAAATAGCTAATGGGAACAGATTCTGTAATTTTCGATTTAATCAATCAAGAAAAACAACGACAACTTAATGGCCTAGAATTAATTGCATCTGAAAATTTTGTAAGTCAAAATGTTTTAGACGCCATGGGGTCAATACTCACCAACAAATATGCTGAAGGACTTCCTCATAAAAGATATTATGGTGGATGTGAAATTGTCGATCAAATTGAAGATTTAGCTATTAACAGAGTTAAAGAATTATTTGGAGCAACTTGGGCAAATGTTCAACCACACGCCGGATCTCAAGCTAACGCAGCTGTCATGTTAGCCTGTTTAAAACCAGGTGATAAAATATTAGGGTTTGACCTGTCTCACGGCGGACACTTAACTCATGGATCTCCAGTAAACTTTTCAGGTAAACTATATGAGAATTATTTTTATGGTGTGAACCCAGAAACTGGACAAGTTGATTATGATCAGATGGCCGCTGTTGCCCTAAAAGAAAAGCCGCAGCTTATTATTGTTGGGGCATCCGCATACTCTAGAGATTGGGATTACGTTAGAGCAAGGCAAATAGCAGACGAGTGCGGAGCAATCATATTAGCTGACATTTCACATCCTGCAGGACTAATTGCTACAGGGTTACTAAATGACCCTCTGGATTATTGCCATATCGTTACAACGACAACTCACAAAACATTGAGAGGGCCAAGAGGTGGAGTTATCATGATGAGAAATGATTTTGAAAATCCATTTGGAATTAAGTTGAAAAACGGAAATCTTCGTATGATGAGCTCTTTATTAGACTCTGCAGTTTTCCCTGGCTCGCAAGGAGGACCCCTCGAACATGTAATTGCAGGTAAGGCGGTGGCATTTGGAGAAGCACTAAATCCTTCCTTTAAAGAATATGGAAAGTTGGTGATTCAGAATGCCCAAATTATGGCCCAAGAATTTGTGAATAAAGGATACAAAATTATTTCAGGAGGCACTGACAATCATTCAATGTTAATTGATTTAAGGTCTAAAAACATCACCGGTAAAGATGCCGAAAACGCCCTTACTGAGGCAGATATTACTGTCAATAAGAATATGGTGCCATTTGATGATAAATCACCATTTGTTACTTCGGGGATAAGAATTGGAACAGCAGCACTGACTACAAGAGGTGTGAAGGCTAATGAAATTCCTCAGATCACTGACTTAATCGACCAAGTTATAACTAAAGCTGGAAATCCAGATCATTTAGAAAAAGTTAAGAATGAGGTAATTAACTTAATGAAAGATAAACCTTTATTCGCCTGGTAGATTTACATAATCGATTCTAAATCTTTTAACCAAACCTTTAAGGTATCTACTTCTTCGTTAGAAACAATTTCAGCTTTCTGAAGAGCTTCGTACGCAATCAAAAGGTTCTCCGAAATTGATTTAGATTCAGAAATTGAATTTGATACCAACTCAATAACTTCCTCACCGGTGACGAACATTGGTATTTC
>JAUHXX010000206.1 GCA_030426825.1 Bacteroidia bacterium
TTCTTTTAACTATTCGCATACGCTACTACTTATTGATTACCACTCGAACTGTTTGAACTGCACCATTTGATTGAATTTTTACGAAATACAATCCATTAGGAAGTTCTATATCCATGTTTAAATCTGTTTGGATCAGCTCATTTTGTTCATACATTAATTGACCTTGGGAATTAAGTATTGAGATATTAGAGCCTACTTCAATTCCTGTAATATTGAATTGCCCATTGCTTGGATTAGGATAGGCGACTATGTTGTTTTCTTGTGTTACTTTCTCATTAATATTTAGTGTCATATCATTTGTATATGCACCATCTGAGGTTGCCACGAAAATTCTAAAATCCGAACCTGAAAGGTCGTTTACTGAAATGTCATTAATTGAAGTTGGTGTTGAATAGGTGACTGTTCCGTCTAATTGTTCTGTTCCTGCAACATTTACAATGTCATTCAACTTGTAGATGTCTGTTCCTAAATTATAAAACAACCCTTCTGTCTGGGAATAAGACGCATGACCAATGCTTGAAAATCCATAATTGATATCTGCTGAAAAGATGTCATTATCATCAACGTTTACAATTGCATAATCAAAAGTTGTTGCCCCATACACAATGTCACCAATGAACAATAAGTATTGATTGCCACCGTGTTCAAAGTATGTGATGCTTTCATAGGTATCAAAGCCTTGTTCATTTATTCCTGCTAATTCATAATCAATTAAGTCAACTACGGTGCCACCATTCAATCTAAAAATATATCGGTCAGCACCCCCAAAAGTGGTGTGGACATATACATCACCTGTATTATTATCCACACCAATTGATTTAAGTGGTAAAGTGTTTAGTTCAATGTTTGATCCTGTGACAGTTGTTCCGGAATAAATTAAACTCCCATCACTTTTTCCATAATGGTTATTTCGAATGGAAAGTGTATCATTTGCTGCTCGATCTGATCCGTCAATATCATTAAAGCCACTTACAGAAGTTGAATTAGTACTCAAGGTACTTGTATTTGTGTTGTAACTGTAGTGAGTGTTACTAGTTGAATAGGAAAAATTATAGTTCCCTGTATATGAAGAGATGTTGAACGTTTCCTCTCCGATAAATCCTATCTTAGTTAATGGCGTTTGACCGAATAGAAAGGAATTAAAAAATAATGCACTTGCAACAATGAATAGTTTTCTCATGTTTATGGGTTTTTAATGTTTAACCGTGTAAACGACACACTTTACCAAAATAATTCGGTGTTACTAAAGTAATAAAAATTTCTCAAAACGGTCATCTGTGTACGCACACAAATGATTGCAAACAAATGAACGGACACAGCTATCTTCGAGGAGTCGTGAAAAAAGAAATAGATAGAACAGTTGAATTAGCCTTTGGTAAGCGATTAAGAAGCTTACGAGAGGAGAAGAATCTAACTATGTTAGATCTATCATCACGCATTCCCATGGAGTCGTCTTCGCTACGAAGAATTGAAAAAGGAAGAACCAATACTTCACTAAAAACGATTTACAAACTAGCAAAAGCACTAGAAGTGCCTATGAAGGAGTTGTTTATGTTCGATATAGAAGAGGTTGACTAAGAACTAGATCTTTAACGGTAGAACAGAATAGCACCGATGTTTTACCATCTTCTTTGCTTGACAAGAGACAATAAGAGTCAATATTAAAATCAGCCAACTATATTTCATTATACCTTATGTTATTCATAGTTATTTAGATAAAATAGGTTCAGGTTAGTTTTTTGAGCTGATCAAATAGCACATCCTTTCTTGACCTTGAAATCGGAACCTGATCACCATTGATCATTTTTACAGCATTATTTTCAATTGATTTGAGATTGACAAATTTTACATTGATTAAATGAGATTGATGCGTGCGAACAAAGATATCTTCTTTTAGATATTCATTTTCCACCAGTTTTAGTGTTTTAGAAACAATATAAGTTTCGTTATTGTCACATATCATTTTGGTATAATTACTATGTGCTTCACACCGAATAATGCTGTTGGTATCAATAAGGGTAAAACCACTTTTAAAGGGCACTTTAATTATTGTTGTGGTATGATCAGAGTAGGTAATGTCTTTGATAACCCTGTTCATTATTTCTTTAAAGTCTTCCGGATCTAAAGGTTTTAGTAAGTAACCAAACGCCTTGTGTTTAAAGGCTTCTTGGGTAAAATCATCAAAAGCTGTGGTAAATACTACCCTGATCTTAAGTTTTTGAATTGTATCTAACAGTCCTAAACCCAGTCCATCTCTCAACTGAACATCTAGAAAAAGCAAGTCAATGGACTTTTCTTGAAGTACCTCTTTCGCTTTCTGAACCGTTCCGATTTCATAGGCAACCTCGACTATTGGAAAGTATTTTTTTAAGTAACTTTTCAACGTTTGTCTAGCAGGAATTTCGTCTTCTATGATTACGGCTTTTATCTTCATTTTTTGATTGAAATTTGAATGGTAGTTGGATTCTTTATTTTTAAAATTTCTAATTTATTTTCCCTCGATAAAACATTAACCCTTTCTGAAGTAATCCTTAAACCATCTCCATATATTTGATTTTCAATGATTCCAACTCCATTATCTTCAACCCGAATCAATAAAAAATCATTATTTTCCTCGAAATGAACTTTAACCTCTCCTCTAATTTCAGTATTAGGCCTAATTCCATGTTTTATAGCATTTTCTATTAATGGCTGAACAATGAGTGGGGGGACTAAGGTTGATAAATCTTTTAGGTTGTTTTGTATGGTAAATGATATTTCACTTTGAAACCTTAATTCTTCAAGTTCAAAATATTTTTGTGTCATTTCAATTTCCTCGCCAACACTGTATACATTATGCTTAGAATGTTTAAGTGAATTTCTCATAAATTTTGAAAATCTGGCGATGTATATGTTGGCTTTTTCAGTTTCCTCTTCAGATACCATTCCCTGTATTGAGTTCAAAATATTAAAAACAAGATGAGGATTTAATTGTGCTGTCAACGCTTGAGATTGTAGCTTTGAAATAGTTTCTCGTAGCGCCATTCGTTTTTTGATCTGTTTGATCCGAACTCTTATTAAAAGAAAGATTATCGTTGAGAATAATATGCCAATTATGCTCCAAAACCACCAGGTCGACCAATAAGGGGGAGCAATATAAATATTGATTGTTTTTTCCTCAGAATAGTTATAGCCATCAACTGTTGCCGCAACTTTAAAAACATATTCCCCAGGATGTAACTCTGAGTAATTAATACTTCTCTCCAAAGTATAAAAATAGTCCGACTCATGTCCTTCCAACCTGTACCTAAAATTCATTACGGGTGCTTCAAAGGATATTGCTTCCAAGTTGATAATGAGGTTGTTTTCATCATAGTTTAAAGTGACGTTTTCCGGCTTTTTTAAAATTTCATTGTCAAGTTCAATACTCCTTATAAATAGTTTTGGGATTCGTGGTTGGAGTGCGCTTAACTTTTTGGAAAATATCTTTTTTGACGTTGAAAAGTAGATTTGATCGTCAAGTATTTTAACCATCTTCACCAATGGTATTTTTTCAAAATTGACCAGTTGAAATTGACTGCTTTCATCATCTGGAATTCTCCAAGAGTAAACTCCTTTATTTGTAGAAACATGCAAAATTCCTTCGTGATAAACTGCTTCAATAGCTTGATTAATTCCATTAATTTCAGGTAAACTTCGAAAAATTCCATTATGATTTGTCAAAGCTCTCATCTTAAGATCTGAAGAAAAGACTAGGATTTTGCTATTGTGTTTAAAAATGTGAAGAACCTTAGAGTTAAAGTCGACCTTTCGGACTGAATTAAGATCTGTGGGGTTAAAAATCATCAATTGTTTGGTAAGTGCGATATAGCAACTGTCATCAATAACTTCAAGATCACCTGATTGACTAACTAACTCTTTATGTCTCCTATACTTGATTTCATTCGTCCTAGAGTTTATTGTTGTGAGGTATGTATACCCATGGTTTACGTAAATAGAATCATTGTACTTAGTATATTTTACCGATTGAATCTTTTTACCATCAGGATAGGTGTAATAGTCTTTTAGTTCATTAAACTTATCATTCAATATAGTTAAATTTGTGTGCGCAATAAACGCTTTTTTTTCATAAGAAGTGATGTCGTAAATTTTGGTCTTTTCTTTATGTATACGTTTTCCATCTTGCAGTAAGATTTTTCCATTTTCATGACCAACTACTAGTTGAGAGTCCACTTTATGAAAGCTAGTAATATTGTCTTTAGGTTTAGCTTCGAAAATTAGTTGAGAATTTGAAAAGTTAATTTTTTTTACTCCATCCTCAAGTGAACTTACCCATAAAATGCTATCAGAGGATAGTTCAACAGAAGAAATCGATAAATTGTCGAAATACCTGGATTTTTGGATAATAATATTTCCTTCCTTTACAAAATGGAAAACACCTCCACTTTTAACACCAACATATAAATCATTATTAAATCCTGATACACTTATAAGCTCTTCAATCAATGGTACTTGCGTAACGCTTAGTTTTTTGATGTCATAAAAATATAAATTGCCTCCATAAGTATTAACTATATAGTTATTCCAATATATTGTATAATTGGTGTGCCTCACTATTTTTTTTGTATCCAAATAGTTATTAATTAGTTTAGAGTTAATTTGAAAGGTTATACTGTCTTCATGATAAATTGTAGTTACTAAATTGTAGCACAAACAATATTCATCCTCAATGGTAATGCAATTAATTCCAGGAAATTTATTGCGGTTAGTATCGACTTTTATCAACTTACTTTTTTTGTCAAAGCAATAGTAACCATGACGAGATCCTATATGATAATTTCCATTGGAGTCTTCATAAAAACTAGAAGGAAAATAACCTGGCTGGATGTATTTAAATGAAGTGTCTGGATGTATAACCAATGAAACATTGCCCTCTTTAATCTTAAAAAATTCCCCCGAAGAACAAACACCTACCATGGAAGTGTCTTTTTGAGGATATAAGTGGAAAACAATATCGGTTGGCAATCCCTCTTTTGATGTGAAAACAACGTGTTCACTACCGTTATATTTGCTAACTCCATTGTTTGTAGCAAACCATAGATATCCCTCTTGATCCTCTATTACATGATACACTTCATTGCTTGGAAGTCCATTTTCTGGGGTTAAATTCTGAACAATAAATTTTTCTAAGTTTTGGGCCCAGGTATTTGAAAAACAAATTACTGTTGCAGTGAGAAGAAATAAGAGCTTTTTCACGTTTTAAATTTAACTATAAAAATAGCCCAATCATTTTTAGATGAGCATTTCGCCTGTTTTTTGAGTAATTGGAGCATTTTTGATTTAGTGTATAAAATTCTTTTATTCATTTCTACATTCAGGACATGTCAATTGCTCAAAATAATTGCATGTTACTAACTATTCACACTAGGTGCTCTTGCTTTATAATATTTTTACTGAAAAATTTTTCATGAATATTAGAATTCTTTATTTCACAGTTATTTTAACAATTATTGTTGCTAACCCATTAATCTTTAATTCTGTTTACGCTCAATCTTTTGATTGGGCCGTTAGTTGTGGTGGACCAGAAGGTGATATCGCTAAGTCAATTGGTGCTGATGCATCTGGAAACGTATATATTGCAGGGTATTTTCGGGGTACTTCTGATTTCGATCCAGGTTCCGGGACATTAAATTTAACATCAGGTACAGGGAATGATGATTTTTTCATTCAAAAATTGGATGCTAATGGAAATTTGATTTGGGTAAAAACTTGGGGGAGTTCATCTGACATTGATGTCCTTGAAGACCTTTCTATTGATCCTATGGGAAATGTATATACAACAGGTTATTTTCAGGGTACTGTAGATTTTGATCCGGGTACAGGAACGAATAACTTAACTTCAGTTGGTAATAGAGATATTTTCATTTCAAAACTAGATGCTTCAGGAAATTTTGTTTGGGCAAAAAATATTGGTGGTAGTAGTAGTGATTATGGAACTGGGATAACGACAGATGCCTCCGGAAATGTATATATCACAGGGAGTTTTATTTCATCATCGATGGACGTTGACCCAGGTCCAGGAACAACCACCCTTAATTCAAACGGCACAAGAGATGTTTTTGTTATAAAGTTAGATGCAAGTGGAAATTTCGTTTGGGGGACATCTTTTGGAGGCTCATCTCTTGATCAAGGTCATGACATAGAAGTAGATGATAATGGGAACGTTTATACAACAGGTTATTATAATGGAACCGTAGATTTCGATCCAGGAATAGGTACTGCTAACATAACTGCTGAGGGATCTAGTGATATTTTTATTCATAAGCTTGATCCTTCTGGGAATTTTGTTTGGGCAAAATCATTTGGAGGAAACAACGTTGATGAAGGTAATGCAATTGCTGTTGATCCCTTAGGAAACATATATTCTACTGGTTTTTATCGCGGAATGGTTGACTTTGATCCTAATGCCGGAACCAATACAATTACTTCAGCAGGGAGTGACGATATTTTTATTCAAAAACTGGATCCGCAAGGTAATTTTCAATGGGCCCATTCTTTTGGAAATTTTAGCTCTGACATTGGAAATGATATTACCATAGATCAAGCCGGAAATGTCTATACTATTGGTTTTTTTAGGCATACTGTGGACTTTGATCCAAGTTCAGGTATAGCAAATGGAGTATCAAATTCCGGAGATGATATTTTTATTCAGAAATTAGACGGAAATGGTGATTTTGTTTGGGTACAAACTTTTGGCTCAGATGCGAATGACGAACCAAACTCTATAAATATTGGTCCAAACTCAACGGTTTTATCATGTGGAAAATTCCCGGGTACCGGAGATTTTGATCCTAC
>JAUHXX010000207.1 GCA_030426825.1 Bacteroidia bacterium
CAAAAGGGTTAACTGGAGGAGTTATGGCCCTGGGTCTAACTGTAGCCAGCCAAAAAATTTATGATGCTTTTTTATCTGATGAGATAGGAAAAGCCTTATTGCACGGACATTCGTTTACAGGCAACCCTTTGGCCTGTTCTGCAGCTTGTGCATCTTTAGATGTTTTAGAATCAGCAGAGAGTCAACAAAGAGTGGAGAGAATTGTGAATGCTCATGCCCAATTTATAGAGAAATATAAAGATTCAGATTTTTTTAAATCCATAAAACATCAAGGGACTATATTAAGCCTTGAAGTGAATGTAGGGGAGGAGAGTTCTTATTTTTCTTCCATTAGAACCGAAGCCTACAACCATTTTCTTGAAAATGAAATCTTATTAAGACCCTTAGGCAATGTCATTTTTATTAATCCGCCATATTGTATTACTGAAAGTGAGCTGAATCATGTATATCAGCACATAATCGAATTTTTAGAAGGCTGGTTTAGAAAATAAAAAAGCCCTCTCGAAAATCGAGAAGGCTTTCACATCTTTTTTGTTAGGATTAGTTGATGATCGAATCATAATAAGCCATGAATTGCTCATCATGCTCTAACCATTGTTTAACTTTCCCTAATAAATCTTTCGCCGGTTGCGGTTGACGCATTACATTGATTTGTGCGTTGCAGTATTCCATCACTCCAATTTTCAGCATTTCTTTATCGATTAATCTCCAGCTGTCGATATCTTCTGCAGCCTCTAATCTTTCAAATGCTTCTTGTTGCGACAATTTCGCTCCACCTTTATCTTTTTCTTGGTATTGTGCTGCCGCTTTTAAGAAGTAAGATCCCACATCATCTTTTGAGAAACGGTGCAGTTTTGCAATGTATCCCATTAGTTTGGCATAAGAACCTTCTTCAACAAGGTTTTTAATGTCTTCTACAACCGCTACTTTTAAATCAGTAAAAAAGTCTAGGTTTTCTTCGTAAACAATTCCTTCCTTATCTTTTTTAATAGCGTTACCCGCATATCTAATGGCATCATTAAACGCCTTAGGGTATTTTTCAGTCCAAGCTTGATCTTTTGACATCATGAAATTACATTTTGCCAAATAAAAAAACGGCAAGGCGTCTTTTTTAGAATCGTCTTTTTGCGTGTATTTCTCGGCTTGTTTTAGCAATTTTTCCCAATTGCCATCTGCGTAGAGAATTAGTAAGTCATCATATAAAGGCGGTTGCGCTTCTATTTTGAATACTACTCCGAATACGAGGAATAAAAGAAATGCTAATTTTTTCATTGTGTGTTATTTTATAAGCTTAAACTCAAATTTGATGCCTAAAGTTACGATTTATCAAAATTAAGAAAATTTTAACAAACTATTCCTCATAGAACTTTAACAATATCTCAAGAATTTCAATGGCTGCAGCAGAAATTTTAGTTCCAGGCCCAAATATGCCTAAAACCCCAGCCGAATAGAGGAATTCGTAATCTTGTTGCGGAATAACTCCTCCAGCGATTACCATGATATCTTCACGACCTGCCTGCTTCAATTCTTCAATTACTTGCGGAATAAGTGTTTTATGTCCAGCAGCCAACGAACTTACCCCTAAAATATGAACATCATTTTCAATGGCTTGTTTCACGGCTTCTTTTGGTGTTTGGAATAATGGTCCAATATCTACGTCAAAACCAATATCTGCAAATGAAGTTGAAATAACTTTTGCACCACGATCGTGGCCATCTTGCCCCATTTTAGCGACCATGATTCTAGGTCGTCTACCTTCTAACTGAGCATATTTTTCTACCAATTCCTTGGCCTTATTGAATTCTGAATCTTGCATGGCTTCTGCTGAATAAACCCCAGAAATGGTTCTGATGGTTGCTTTATATCTTCCAAAGGCTTTTTCCATTGCATCTGAAATCTCTCCTAAAGATGCGCGTTCTCTAGCACAATCAACGGCTAGCGCTAATAAATTCTGATCTGAACTGCGTTGGTCTCCCTCTTGAATAGAAAGCTGAGCGGCATTTTCTAAAGCGGCTAAAGCAGCAGTGACTTTTGTTTCATCCCTTTCGGCCTTCATTTTGTTAAGACGCTCAATTTGTGATAATCTCACTTTGGTATTGTCAACTTCAAGAATGTCCATTTCAGTTTCTTCGTCTAACTGATAACGGTTAACTCCAATGATAATGTCTTTTCCGGCGTCAATTCGCGCTTGTTTACGGGCTGCAGCTTCTTCAATTCGCATTTTAGGAATGCCTGAATCTATTGCATCTGCCATTCCGCCCAGTTCCTCGATTTCTTGAATATGTTCCCAAGCTTTGTGGGCAATATCATGCGTGAGTTTTTCTACATAATTTGATCCAGCCCAAGGGTCAATTACCTTTGTGATGCCTGTTTCTTCTTGCAAGTAGATTTGAGTATTTCTGGCTATTCTCGCAGAAAAATCGGTAGGTAGCGCAATGGCCTCATCCAAGGCATTGGTGTGCAATGATTGCGTTCCGCCTAGGGTTGCCGCTAAGGCTTCAATACATGTTCGTGCAACATTGTTGTAAGGATCTTGCTCTGTTAAGCTCCATCCAGATGTTTGACAATGGGTTCTAAGTGCTAATGATTTTGGATTTTCAGGATTGAATTGATTGACCAATTTGGCCCATATCATTCTTGCTGCTCTCATTTTGGCAATTTCCATGAAATGATTCATGCCCACAGCCCAGAAGAATGAAAGTCTTGGTGCGAAATCATCTATTTTCATCCCTGAAGCAATTCCTGCTTTTATATATTCAAGTCCATCTGATAAGGTGTAGGCAAGCTCTAGATCGGCAGTTGCTCCGGCCTCTTGCATATGATATCCAGAAATCGAAATGGAATTGAACTTCGGCATGTTTTGCGAAGTATATTTAAAAATATCTGCAATGATGCGCATTGAATGTTTAGGTGGATATATATAGGTATTCCTCACCATGAACTCCTTCAAAATATCATTTTGAATAGTGCCGGCTAGATCTTTTTTATCCACTCCTTGCTCTTCAGCTGCTACAATGTAAAAGGCTAAAATCGGAATCACTGCACCGTTCATGGTCATTGAAACCGACATTTTATCCAAAGGAATTTGATCAAAAAGAATTTTCATATCCTCAACCGAATCTATCGCAACGCCGGCTTTACCTACATCTCCTACAACACGTTCATGATCTGAATCGTAACCTCTGTGTGTTGCTAAATCAAAAGCTACAGAAAGTCCTTTCTGTCCAGCAGCTAAATTTCTTCGGTAAAAAGCATTGGATTCCTCTGCGGTTGAAAATCCAGCATATTGTCTTATCGTCCATGGTCGAATCGTGTACATGGTTGAGTAAGGCCCTCTGAGGTTTGGAGCAATCCCAGAAACAAAATTTAAATGCTCCACCTCTTTCAAATCATCTTGAGAATAGCTCGATTTAATTTGAATCTTTTCAGCAGTTTCAAACGTTGAATGCTCTTCTTTGGTAGAGTTAGCGTAGTGCTTTTTAATGTCAATATGGTCAAATGTTACTCTACTCATACTTTTTCAGTTTTCTTGTAAAAAGATTCCAATTTGAAAGGTGTTAATGATTTAAAATCAATTTGTTGAGGTGTGTAGTTTACTGTTTTATCTTTCCAGTCTTCTAGACTCGAATGAAATTTATTCACCCCTAAAAACGTTTTTTGATTTTCATTTAATTGTTGACTTAAAAAGTTTCTGTTTTGCTCAATTAAATCTTGAATACTACCAGATTCAATAGATGCACAAAAGCCACCTTCACTTTCTAAGCGTTTAAATAAATCCCAAGATTTTTCTAGGATCTGATCGGTAAGTGATTCTATATAGTAAGAACCTTGTCCCGGATCAACAACTTTATCTAAATAGCTTTCTTCTTTGAGAATCAATTGAATGTTCTTGGCCATTCTTTTATTCAATTCATTCGTTTCATGATTTCCAGAAATCAATGGCTGAACAGTTAAAACATCACATCCACCTAGTACGGCAGACATGGCTTGAGTGGTTTCACGCAATAAGTTGTTGTTCGCATCATTTTCGGCTAAAAAACGACAAGATGTTTTAGCGTATAAAGTAAATTCTTGGTGTTTATGATTTGAATCGTACGCCTCAAAAATCCCCTTAACTATTGATCGAATTGCTCTTGTTTTAGCAATGTTGACAAAGTAATTGTCAGTGATTGAAATCTCAATACAAAGGTTTTGATTGATTTCATTCAGACTAACGCCAGCATTTGTTAATAAATGGATGTATTCGTTTAAATGACTTGCAGTAAATGCCAATTCTTGAACACTTGTAGCGCCAGTGTCTCCATAAACTGAACCAGATATCCATAGGTTTTTACGATTTGAAGTAGCTTGATAGAATTTGATAAAACTCTCTTTTTCATGCATCCATTTACCACTCAATATCGATTGACCGAAGATGTCAAAATTTAAATTCGCCTTTTCAGGAAAAATAGAGTAATCATCAACTAAATCAATTAAAGAGATGTCTGTTGTAATGTGTTCGAATAAGACTGAATTGGTTTGTGAAGCAAACACGGGGGTATGCAACAAACCTAAAGCCGTAATGCCGTCATTTAAATCTTGCAATAATTCTTTGTTGGGTTCAGAAGTGTAAGCTTTTCTTATTTTCCAATCGTTGGTACTTTTGGAATAGGCCTTTTTTACAGGTCTCCCTTCTTCAGGATGATGATAAGCTTTAATTTCCAGATCCATTTCTGGCCTTGTGTGCAATACATCCAGGGGTTTCCCTTTTAAATCAACGTTGATTTTTGCTAACCACTCGTCAAGATTTACTCCTTTGAATTCTTCGAACAATTTTTCCATCTCTACAAATTTAATTGATTAAAGATAATCCATGATAATTTTTAATGCGATCCCTAAAATTCCGGCTCCATCCAAAAATCCAGTTACGAAATATCGACTAAATGAGTAGCCTTGTTTTTGCAGGATCAAACCCGCTATCAGACCAATGATAAGTGCGCCAGAAATGTCAATGATAAAAGCCGTTGTTGGACTCATTAGTCAAGTTTTTTGGCTTTTTCCCAGTACTGATCCATTTCGGTGAGTGGCATATCAGAAATACTTTTTCCATCTTTTTTAGTTTCGGCTTCCATCCATTGAAAGCGTTTGATGAATTTTTGATTGGTTTTAGAAAGGGCATCTTCAGGGTTGATATCTACCCAGCGCGCATAGTTGATGAGTGAAAAAAGGACGTCACCAAATTCTTCTTCCATCTTCGCCTTATTGCCAGCTTTCACTTCATCTTGAAATTCTTGAATTTCTTCATTGACTTTATCCCAAACTTGATCTTGATTATCCCATTCAAATCCGATTCCTTTTACTTTGTCCTGAATCCGCGTAGCTTTAACCAATGCAGGTAACGATTTTGGGACTCCCTGGAGAACAGATGTTTTGCCCTCTTTCAGTTTTAATTTCTCCCAATTAGCTTTTACTTCTTCCTCATCTGCAACTTCAACATCTCCATAAATATGCGGATGTCTGTGCACCAATTTATCGCAAATAGCATTCAGCACGTCAGCAATATCAAAGGCTTTTTTCTCATCTGCAATTTTCGAATAAAATACCATGTGCAGCATCAAGTCGCCTATTTCACCTTTTAACTCGTCAAGATTATTGGCAATAATGGCATCAGAAAGTTCGTAGGTTTCTTCAATTGTTAAATGTCTCAAAGATTCAAGCGTTTGCTTTTTATCCCATGGACATTGCTCTCTCAATTCATCCATTATTATTAAAAGCCGCTCAAATGCTTTTAGTTTATCTTCCATTTTTAGTATTTTGGCAGTTTCAAAGCTGATTTTCTGAACGTGAAGGTATATTCTTTTTTACTTTTTTTCTTGCTCTCGTGCACTGGTTTTGGACAAAGATTTCAACAATATCAACCAACATACATATCTGTAAAGTCTAAACTTGGTTTTCTCATTGCGCACAGGTCTAAAATGGCTCATTTGCCAGAAAAAAGTGTAAAATCAATTGAATTGTGTTTCGCTCAGCAAGATAGAAGCAATACGGCTTGGTCAGATGTCTATAAAAATCCGGTAAGAGGATTATCCTTAATGTATCAAGATTTTGGAAATTCTGAAGTATTAGGTCAAGGAATCAGTTTGTTTGGACACACTTCTTTTCCAATTTATCAGGGAGAACGTTTTGGCTTTTTAGATTTTAGATTAGGTACAGGAGTTGCCTATGTTACTAAAAGATACGATACTGAATTGAATCCTAAAAACAATGCAATCGGATCGCATGTGAATGGTTTTGTGAATTTGCAGTTCAATTGGGACAAGCATTTTGAGCATTTTCATTTCGGTGCGGGAATTGAGTTTTCTCATTATTCAAACGCCGCAACGAAAGTTCCAAATTTAGGATTAAACATCCCTTCAATCAACTTTAATTTGGGTTATTCAATTGATAAACGTGAAGTTTGGAAACCAAATAAGGAAAAGGAACTCGCTTCTAATCATAGTGAGATTATGTCAGATGATTTTCATTTGATATTAGTGGGAGGATCAAAACAAAATGTAGCTAAGCAACTCAAACCAAAATCTCGTCCAATTATCGGTTTATCCGCTTTGTATTCGAAATCATTGGGTGATCGGTGGAAATTGGACGGAGCGCTTGATTTAGTTTACAATGACGCGAACCGGCATTATCACGATACCAGTACTTATAAAGTAGGGGAGACTTTGCAACTCGGTGCTTATTTAGGAACAAGTATTCATTTCTATAAAGCCGCTTTTGTGGTAGGATTAGGGGTTTATATGTACAGCCCGGTAAAACCCTTTGGCTTATTTTACAATCGCTTAGGGTTCCGT
>JAUHXX010000208.1 GCA_030426825.1 Bacteroidia bacterium
CTGCAGAATTCGCAAGGCACAATTTTTCAGCAAGAGTTTGTCAAACTTTAGGTAGTAATTTCATAGCTTCGCATTCTAAAAATAACAAAATGCACAAAGGAAGAATATCAGTGGCTGTGATGGCCGGAATTGGAATGTTTGCTTCATTATTACCTTGGAGAACGGTAACCATTGACGGATCAGAATTTGGTTTCAATTTTAACATGGAACCATTGACTCAGTATGGTATTGACACATGGTTGGGATACGTGAACATCATATTGTTCCTTGTTATTGCCGTTGCTGCGCTAATTGGTCCAAAAGAAAAAATGATTGCCAAAGGCTTTCCTAAAATGACCATTTTGGTTGTAAGTGGTTTAGCCTTGCTATTTTCAGGTTTTGTAATCATTGCCTATGCTTTATCGAAATATGATTCCGCACAAATAGGTGTATATCTAGCATTGGTTGCTTCTCTACTTACTGCATTGACACCTTACTTTTTTAACGCAGATGGCTCTGTAGATATGCCAACGGTAAAAGAAGTTATTGGTGATATCGAAGATAGCGCTGAAATTGTAGAAGATAAGGTGGAAGATATAGCGGATAAGGTAGAAGATAAAATTGAGGATAAGTTAGGTTTGGATGATGATGATGACAAAAAAGAAGAAAAGTCATCAGATGAGGAATCTAAATCTTAATTAAAAGCGGCCATCACTTCGGTGCAAGGCGCAAGCGTGTATTGGTCACTCAATGTTGAGAAGATATCTGAATTGATAATCTCATCAAACGAGCGAATGACACTGCGATAATTCTTGTCTTTCAAACGACAACAATCTTGGTACTTTTTGATGACATCTTCCATGCGCATATTGTGATGTTCTTGAAGCAATTGATCTGCTTTGTAGAAAAAACCTGACCCTGCCCAATAAACCGCACCGTAATTTGATTGTTTAAATAGTTTAGCAGATGCCTCCGAAAAAGTCAAAGTTGAATCGGAATAAAACCTTTTTTTATCGATAATATTATTCAGGTAAAGACTGTCAAAACTCTCTTCGGTATAAAACCCTTGTAAAATCATGATTCTTCGGCTCATGTATGTCGCGTATCCTTCAGAAAACCATTGGAATTTTTTGCCTACAAATGGAATGGAATGATGGCTCATCTCATGTTGTGCAGTCCAATCAGCAATGAGTTCATCATAAGTGGCTTCAGGGTTTACATAAAAATGGAGCTCGTTAAACTCGTTACGCCTTGTATGCCCGAATGAAACCGGAACAGATCTATTAGAGGATTTGTGAAAATGCACGTTCATGTCAAAGGGATATTCACCTAAAGTTACAGTACAAGCCTCATGCACATCTGTGAGCCATCTCTCATAAATATCTTGTTGGCTAGCTTCAAATTCATCATCATAGTGCCAAATCAATCCCTTTTCTGAGGATACCAATTCATCTTCAATTTCCGCAGATTGGTGAGCATCTTTGCTATGATCGGTACCATCATGCTTGCATGCTTGTATCGTCAATAAGGCTAATATGCAGCACAATTGACGCATTAAAAAAGTAGGCCTTGAATAATGACGCCAATCATATAAGGCATAATCGTCAAAGGAATCGCCCAGTGCCATTCAACTTTTCTAGATCTAGCAGCCCAAACTACAAATGAAATATGACCTAAAAATATAATGCTGGCGATAGTGAGTATCAATTTAATATTCTCGTAACCCAACCAATATGACATCCATACTTCTGGTTTGTTAGAATACCAAACTAGCAGTGCCTGTAAAACAATTACTACGATTAAACTCACCAATAAACCAGTTCCAATTAAGACATTTCTCATCCAGCTAATTTTGAATAACTATCGTAGGTCACCAAGCATTTTGAGAAGATGATTGACGACCATTCACTTTTTGTTGGGCTCAAGATATAAGTTTTAAACCCGTTTCCCTCAGGTTCTTTGACTTCTTTTTTCTCTATTTGCTCAACGGACTGATCGCCAGTACTAGACATTGAAATTTCTTTTAACTCAATTCCGCCTGCCACAAAATCAACTATTATCGCTGAGTAATATCCATTGTCCTCATAGGTAAATATAGCGTATCTACTCTTGCTAATTTGCATCATCCGATCTGCTCCACCAGGATTCTGAATTAAATAGGTTTTTGCTGGAACTAAAAAGTAATACTCCTCACCATCAAGGGCCACTGGTAGTGAATCATTTTCCACTACTCCATGAATATAATTGTCGCGAACTGTGTATTTAGAATTTTCCCTCACTTCTTCTCTAGAGATATTCAAGAGTTTATTTTTTTTTAAATAGATTCCCGTTTCATCAACATATATATAATTACCTGCTGCACGTCTCATCTCGTTACCTGGCGCCTCCTTTAATTCATACTTACCAAATTGTTGTGGAGCAACTTTGGCAACAGAGCTCAGTTCAAACAAGGCATCCTTATGGAAATAAAAAGAGATAAGCTCTCCTTTATCTGCCTGAGCTGAATGCAGCACTAAAACCGAAAATAAGGTTAATAAAAAATTCTTTTTCATGTAATTATAATTTAATCCACCAATTGAGGTTTCCGTTTAATGCGTCACACTCAAATAAGTAAGAACCACTTGTAAGGTAACAGTTTTCCTGATTAATAAGCATAAGATCAAAACCGTCTAAACTAACATCACAAGCATCTCCCAAATTTATTACAGATTTCTTCCACATAAGTTCACCTTGATCATTAATGACACTGATTTCTTCAAGTTGTTTTGTCAAATCATTATATGCCCTAACAAGACAATAATCTTTATTTGATATACTGAACTCACATAAATAGTTTGGTAGAATAAACCGTTGATTTAAGTCTTTGTGCTTATAAGAAATACTTGAAACATCTGAATTATTCTGCTTTTCTAAATATCTGAAATTCACTGTTGGATTGGGTGGAAAATACTGAACGGAATCTACGGGTTTAAACTGCTCTTTCTCTGCATCATAAGCGAATCTTTCTGCCTTTTTAGTATTAATCAAAATCCCGTTTTCAATTATTATTTCAAAAACATCTGCGGATTTATCACCAACACTGACCTCCTCGCCTTGTTCGGCAATCATTTTTCGTTCTTTCGTTTTAGGATTGAATTGCTCAATAGATTTGATATAATTATCATTCTCTTTTGGGCTGGTAGAGTTCCCAATAAAGTAAATTCTGTTCTGAATCCCTTGATAAGTGTAATTGGTTCCTAACTGTTCGGAATAAAGCAACTCCTGCGAATTTTTATCCACCACATGAACTCGAGTATGAATATTTAATTCTTGATCTCCATAATCATCTTCTGGTGTCATCAAGTCAGTTTCTGTATCGAACAAGCATATATAATTGTCAATAAATAGCATTTTATCCAACTTTTTTGGACTTCCATATCCAAAAAAATAAGGATTTATAACAGCTACGAACACAAAATGCACAATCAAAATAACGGTAACGCTAAGAAAAGCCGCATTCGTTTTTTTTGAGATCGTTTTTTTCCGTTTCTTAATCAAATGAATTAAATATAGCCAGGCCAATACTAGGCCCCCTGAAAACCATAGTACATAATTCCATCCTAAAAAATCATGATACAAACCAGCCATATTCATTTATTAAAGATAGTTTATTGACTTCAATTTATCTGCATGAAAAAATGAAATGAATCTTGTAGAGCGGGTAGACTTCTCCAGTCTAATTCTTTTCCAATTAATTGATTTCCTCTAAAGTTTAATGTCAACTGTCCATTTTTTTCTCGAAACGGTACTTCATTCATTTCATCTTTATAATTAATTAAGCTCATTTTCGTTTCAAAAATCTTTACGGCATAATCCGTAAATGATTCATCTTCATGTTGAAAAATGAGATACCCTCTCCTATGAATAAAAAACCGCTTGACTCCTAATGCGTTTTCATTTACTACTTGATAAGCCCCATGCAGAGGAGGACGCTCAGCCAAATCATCATTAAAATTCCCTGTTTGAATCGCAAACAAGGACATATCTAAAAGCATTAATCCAACAACAAAACATTTCGTTGCAGTTTTTACAAATGGGCGATAAAAAATGTCAAACGTTTTACTCGGTTGCTGGAGTTGAGCAGAATGACCAGATAAAAACTTTATCAATCTTGCTAGGTTCGGAGACAGCAGTAAGACAACTAGAAATAGT
The DNA here is from genome assembly GCA_030426825.1 of Bacteroidia bacterium. Classification (GTDB taxonomy): domain Bacteria; phylum Bacteroidota; class Bacteroidia; order Flavobacteriales_D; family Crocinitomicaceae; genus Paracrocinitomix. The sequence goes on from JAUHXX010000208.1 coordinate 4,171, forward strand.
AAAAACAGGCTATACATTTTAACAGATATATCAAACCCAAAATTGATGATCAATACATTGACCAAAATTCCTGTCAGTAACAGAAGCCCGGTAAATCTCGTTTTTGCAAACAACAGCATAATGGCCGCCCCAATTTCAACACATCCCGTCAAAATATTAAACCAATAAGAGGTTCCCATGCTCGTCCAATACAAAATGTCTTTTGACAAATAACCAACTGGTGTATATAATGTATTTGGCTCAGGCATAAAAAACTGACTCTTCACCACTTTATCAAATCCGTAAACCAAAAATCTGCTAGCTAAGTAATAGGCTATGATTAATTTGAACAAAACCGCCAATTTTGATTTGTTTTTGTCCCAGAATTGGGTTCTAGACAACAGCACGAATAACCCAATAGACAGAACAGAAAGTACTCCGAACAATTTCAACAAACTCCGTGAATCTGATGAAAATTTGTTGGGATCATCAGAAATCCATCCAAAAAGAAGATTGGTTAAATCGTATTGAACATCACTTAATTTAAAGGCTGCTGGGATAAAAACGATTGCAACTACCGCATAAATTAATGTTAGATGATACAGTTGCTGTTTCATGCCGTTTTTATGGCATTTTCACGTTTGATCATTGCAAATCGCCAAGAAATTAATCCCGCGAAAACGGCAAAAAGCCCAAGAAATAAAATCATCATTCCTGGCCCAGGAGTTTGAGGCGGGTCGTTATCAATTACTGGAGCAGATTCATTCTCTCGTCCCTCTGGCTCATCATCACCGTTATCAAATCCTACAAAAACCGTTTTTTCAATGTCGTTTTGAAAATAATAGTTTCTTTTTAGTTCCGATTTAATGCTATCTAAAGAATGTTGTTGTGAAAATAAGGGATGATTAACAACAGTATCTCTTCCGGCAGACCATAATGTTTTGCTCTCAAAATCTACCGTAGAATCATTCCCATAAAACCAGGGACTATTTTTACAAACAGTTGAAGTCACCATCACCGCAACAGAATCTGAGATAAAAATTACAGAATCAATTTCTGCTTGTTGAATTGTAGGTTCTGGTGCCATACCTAAATTATGAATCTCCAAGTCAAAATGCTTGTTAGATAGTGCCAAACTATAGTTGATCATATTACCAGAATGACTTTTAAAGGCAATCAACTTTGTTTGCGAATGCACAGAAATACAAACGACACAACTTATTAGGAGGAAGATTAATTTTTTCATTTCTCGATTTATAATTTTAGCCACCAATTTATTCTACCAGTATACAAATTCATTTCAAATAAATACTCATTGATAGTGAGGTAGCACAGGTCAGATTCAACCGTAAAAATTTGAATATTTTCAAAGTCGGATGCTCCTGCCGTTTTTTCAAAAATTGTCAAATTTGTTGACCACAACACTTCACCTTCATTATCAATCATTGAATACTTTACTTTTTCTTTAGCCAAAGACTCGTACCATTTGATCAATACATATCCTTTATTTTCAGATTGTTCAGTACTAATTATTTCTCCTAATAAAAACTCAAGATCTGTTGCTTTATTGTTGATGATTAATTGCCTTTTATCTTTATTATTAATTGAAGTATTTAAGAAAAATTGCCAGAACAATGCTGGCACTTGGTCGATTTGACTTGATTCAAAACGTTTCTGTTCAGAGTTATAAGTAAACATATCTCCTTGATCTGATTTGACCTGTATTTTATTTAGTGCAGAAATCTCAAAAACATCAACATCATTTCCATCTATTTTTATGGTTTGTTGATTAGTAACAATAGGCTTCAATTCTCTCGTATCCAAATCGAATTCAGAAATCACAGAAATCACATTGTCTTCATCATAACACGCATACATACTATTCTCCACAACAAATATTCCATTTTCATCTAGAATAGTCGAGTAATTATTCCCTATCAGTTGACTGTACTTTTTTGTATGCGTGTTTTTATCAACTACGTGAATTCTTAAGTGACTGGTCCAATCTTCGGTTCCCGATCGTTCATCATCAAAGTAGGTAGCATCATTATCAAAGAGAACAATCTCCTCATCATAGACTTTAATTTTTGTGAAATAATCGGGCGTTCCATAACCGAAATAGCTTGGATTCAAAAACTGAACGAACACTAAATGAAAAAATAGAACGGCGGAAATTAGCCAAAACCACCATTTTTTATGGAGTACCTTCTTATTTTTTCGTAAATAAAAACCAATTATCAAGGCCCAAATCATTATAAGAGACATTGCCAAAACAAAAGCATAATCCCAACCTAGATAATCGTTCATAACAAATCTGATTCATTAAAAGTTGTTCTACAACAACCTAAATTAAATTTATCATTATCTTGCATCAACTCGCGCAATTTCCTGAATAATTTTTCAGGTGAATACCTAGGATTTAGGTATTCAGAATAATAATTAATTTTATTAAAAGTATGGAAAAAAGGTGGGTTATCAAAGACAATCCAGAGCGTGAGGTTGTCGCCAAATTAATCGAAGAAGTAGGAGTTTCAAGACCAGTAGCGAGTATATTGGCGCAGCGTGGAATACGATCTTTTGACGAAGCAAAATCATTTTTTAGACCTGAAATAAAAGACCTGTATGACCCTTTCTTAATGAAGGGGATGTCGGCCGCAGTAGATCGCA
>JAUHXX010000209.1 GCA_030426825.1 Bacteroidia bacterium
TTCAGGGCAGCGTGCGGTTACTCTAAACTTCTTGGAGAAGGTCGCCGTTGGATTAGAATGCAGTCTTGGTGAGTTCTTGCCGCCCCCTCACTCCCTTGAGTTCCAGTTTTCTAAAGAAGAGTTCCAAAAAGTTCTTCAAACTGTATTAGTAAATTTGAGAACTAACAGTGTGTTTGAAGGTTTAACCTCTACGGAACAAGCAGACTTAGATAAGTTAGTAAAACAATTTGGAGGGTGGAAGTTTCTTTTAAATTATTTAAGAGAAGAACTTGAGATTAGAAGCGAAGCTCAGAGTGACTACAATAAATTAAGAGATAGCATTACTTCAGATATGTCCTTAAGAGAGATTAGCTCAATTAAAAAGAAGATGATAGTTGCCAATATGATCTCAAAAGTAAACATGAATGAAAGGATTGACAGATGACACCACTAGGGAAGCTTCTAAGAGGAATGAGATTAAACAGAAATATGTCAGAGTTAAAAGTTGCTAGGAGATGCGGCTTTGAAATAGACAAATATAACGAATTTGAAAAAGACCCTGGGAAAGTGCCAGGTACAAATTTGGCTAAAATATTTGAGGCCATTGATATTACACCAGATGAGTATGCTGATTTCTCAATGGTTGCCTATCTGATGTATAACCCAAGAGCAAGAGAAAGCCGTGGTGAAGGCAATGTGGAATCTAAATTTAGTAGTGTGGATTCTAATAATATTTTATCGAAATTGAGAGAAGATAATGCTGATGGCGTTTTGGATTTTGTTAAGCGTTCAGGCATAAGAAAAAATAACAAGAAAAAAGAAGAGGAAGGGGAACTCTGATAATAGAAAGGAATACTTATGTTAGAAAACATTAAAGTTGTCGATTTAAATAACGAATATAATTCGGAAATTATTTTTAATAATTATATTAAGCTTGCAAATGAGCTTTGCGATTATTTGTGGGAAGTTGAAGGGGTTGAAGCTAGAGCCTTACCTGAAGAACAGGTTGAGCTAGTTAAAAATGCCTTTTTTAGCTTTCCTCTAGAGGTTCAAAAACACAAGTATGAATCTTTCAAGAACTATTTTCAAATTTGCCAAGAGTTGACGGCAAAGGGTGTGACTTTAAAAAATAAGCAAGAAGCCTTGTTTGCATTTTTGAGGAAATATGGTTTGAGTATTCCAGATGCAGATGAAGTATTTAATATGATTGATGACGACACATTTGTTGAAGTTTATGACAATCATTTTACACAAGTATTTAGGAGTGCAGACTTTATGAAAGTCACTAGCCACGGATTAATGGCTCTAGAAACTTGTGATTGGTTTAGCTTGTTTGAAAGGTCTCAAAATGTAACTGACGAGCAAATGGTTGTTGTGAAAAAGATTTTTGATGGTTCTCTCAAAAGGCCTATTTTTAAACCAGTAGATGACCATACAGTAAAAGAAATCAATTCATCATCACCAAAAACTTCTCAATCAGAATCGTTGGTATATTCACCAGTGTACGGTGTTGATGGATCATTTCACGGTGGCTTGCACTTGTTTAGGGTATTTCAACAGAATTCGTTAGAATTTGAATTGGTTCAGTGAAAAAGAGTGATTAATCAAGAGGTGGTTATTGTAGGCTCTTTTTCTTTCTCATTTTTTTTACTCTACTTCTTGAGCCACAGGTTTTTGAGCACCACTTGACGTTTGATCGACCTATAAAAAACTTTTGACAGTCAGAGCTTTTGCACCTTTTAAGTCCTTCAAGCCATCCCAAGGAAGCCATGCTAGAGAAAAGATAGCAAGCGAAAATACCTGGGTCTGAACGGTGCTTTAGATGGGCAACATAAGTTGTAATAATTTTTTTGTCCTTCCTTCCTATAAAGCATTGATGCCTTACGGGTTCGAGAAATTTATTTAATTCATCTATTAGCTGATTGGTTGGACCATTTTTTTCATATTCATTCATGAGGTTATACAAAGATTTAGAAAGGGCAACCTTGCTTTTAGGACCGTTTTCTCCATCTTCAAGGTAGCAGTTCGCTCCATCTATTAAAAAATCGACAGATTCTCTATCAAACCTTTGAGGTTCTTTGCCATCTTTTATTACCAAAACACAGTCATGTAACGCTTTTTTCATCTAAAACCTATCTTGAAGGTGTAACGGGTTTAATGTTTATATACCGTTACATTATTTATTGCAAATTATAGGGGGAAATATGAAATATGCGTTGGTAGAAGGGCTAAAAGAGTCTCCAAAGCCTAATCTAGAGGGTGTTTGTGCTTTTTGCGGTGCTAGACTAATTCCCAAATGTGGAGAAATTAAGCTTTGGCACTGGGCGCACCATTCTAAGCGAGATTGTGATGTTTGGTGGGAGAATGAAACAGAATGGCATAGAGGGTGGAAAAATAACTTTCCGATAGAATGGCAAGAGGTCATCCATTATGCAGACGATGGAGAAAAGCACATAGCTGATGTAAAAACGAAGCATAATTGTGTATTAGAAATTCAGCACTCATTTATTTCCAATAACGAGAAACACTCTCGAAACTCCTTTTACCCAAACATTGTTTGGGTTGTTGATGGTCTAAGAAGGAAAAGAGATAAGAATCAATTTTTTAAAGCCTTGGATGATGGAGTTAAGGTTTTATCTAGTCCACTGTTGATTAAAATATTATCTGATGAAAGTAGGCTTGTTAAGGAGTGGGGTACAAGCAATGCTCCAGTATTTTTTGATTTTGGAGAGGAAAAAAGAATTTGGTGGCTTTTGCCATTTAATGAAAATGGTTGGTCTTATGTTGTTCCGTTCTCAAGGGAAAATTTTATTGATTTTCACCTTGGTAAAATGGATAGAGATTTTCTTTCATTCTTGAATAAATGTATTCATGACTATGGAGAACTTTTTAAGAAATTAAAAAGTAACCGCCATAGTCATCAAAGGATTATTGACCCTAGAAGGTTAAGTGGTTTTCAGCGTTATCTATCTCGGAGAAGATCTAGGCGGCTTTAGGCCACCTCTTCAACATCTAAACGAGCTTTTAGTTTAAAAGGGGCTAACAGTTTATTTAATGTAGAAAACTTTGGAATATCACCAGTTGAAACAATTCGTGTAATTGCTGGCTGTTGCATATCAACCATTTTGGCAAATTCCTTGTGACCAATTATATCCATAACTTCTATTAAGCTTTCAACAAGGGTTTGAGGCTCATCACCTTCCATTGAAGCAATAATGTACTCTCTAGCGTAATCTACATTTTGGAGTCTTTTTGATAACATTTCATCAAATGATTTAGTTCTTCTCATTGAATTGCCTCCAATATTTCTTAGCTGTTAAAATGTCACGTTTTTGGGTGGATTTATCGCCACCCAAAAGGAGTAAAATAATAACATTTTCTACTTCTCCAAAGTAAACTCTGAACCCTGAAGAGTAGTTGATTTTAATTTCAAAAATACCATCGCCAAGTGACTTAATGTTCTTTTTAGATCCTCCTAAAGCGATACGTTTAATGTACTTATCAATACGAGCTTGTGCTGGCATAGGAAGTCTGCAAAGCCACTCATCAAATGGTGAATTTCCATTTGAGGTCAGATACATTTCGATCTTCTTCATGCTGACCTCTTTTTATTAATAACAAAATTGTTATCAATAGTCAAGTCCTTATTCTCAGGGCTTTTATGTGACCGAAATTCTTCTGGAAGATAGTCGTTTATTTCGATTTCATGTTCTTGAATAAGGTCAAAAAAGGCATCTTCTTTTATATCTCCATGTTTCTTAATGTAGTTTTTCCTAGCTATTTTTCTGCGATCAGAACCGTTTATAGTTTGCTCAAGAATTTGTTCAAAGTGATCTTCGCTTAAAAGAGAATATGCGAGTTCAATTAAATCAGAAGGGATTATCTTTTTAGAACCTTTTTTTCTTTTGTTCAGTAACTCTACCTTTTCATTGATAGATTTTCTTAATCCATTTCTGACACGGATATTTGAAATTGCTGAAACGTCATCTGGCTTTGTTGTTTTCTTTGTGTTGGTCTTCTTCATTACTATCTCCTTTGTGATTGGTTAAAAGTTTTCTAAAATTGCGTTAATGCTTTTTAGTTTTTCTGTGTCTAGTTCTAATATTTTTTTGATACATTTGTGTTCAACACTTTTGCGGTCAAATGAAGTGTCTAAGTATTGTTTGAACTTCTTAAGTGTGAAGCCAAGAATCTTTAAGATGTGCTTAAGTTTGTCCTCGGTAAGTTCTATTCTTCCTTGTTCAATGTGATTAATTGTAGTTCTATGCCAACCACATTTTTCAGTTAATTCGTATTGTGAATATTCTTTGATCTTGCGTAAGTGAATGAGGGCTTGGATTTCATCGGTTATGACTTTTTTATAACTTCTTCTAAGGTGATTGTTCTCAATAACTTTATCTTTTTGAACAATCTTTTCTTTGGAAAGTGTAATTTCCTTTCCTGCTTTGAAGCTCATATAATCAATTTTACTGATGCAATATCTTTCTAAGAAATAGTTAACCTTGTCTATTGAAAGATTACTGATTCCTGATTCATAACGCTTGAGAGTAGATATGGAAAAGCCAAGAACTTTAGAGGCTTCCGTTCTGTTCATGTCTAATTGAAGTCTTAGGTTTTTCAAAAAATGTGCATCACTAGTTTTGTCGATGACATAACTATTTTTTCTTTTTGATGTTATTTTTCCTAAGCGTGTTCTGCTATTTTTTGTGTGTGAATTTGCAATTAACTCATCTGTGATTTGATTGTTAAATTGCTCTCCATTGCAATTTTTCATTTTTACTTCTCCTATTTTTTGACCTTGTTTCTGCCATACGCGAGCTAAGAGTTTTGAACCACTTTCTGCCAGCGTTTCGCTCATTGATTTTGTTTTTAATTTGAATGACTTAAGGGCCACTAGGTCAGTGAATAGATTGAAAAGTGTTTGGTAGGTCAGCGTGTAGCCAAAAAGTAGCCAGAAAGTAGCCAATGGCTGAAATTTTCCGAAATACTGAGAAATATTTCGTAGACCAAAAATAGATAAGATATTGGAATCATTAGTTAATGATTCTAAGTGTTTAAACGAAGTGTGGTTTGCAATTCTAAATATAAATGGTGGACCCTAGCGGGATCGAACCGCTGACCTCCACGCTGCCAGCGTGGCGCTCTCCCAGCTGAGCTAAGGGCCCCCTTGGTGAAAAGAAGAAGCTTTTTTTATAGTTCAGCCCCTTGATTGTCAATTGTCACATTGCATTTTATAGCACTTTCTATTGAATTCTCTGTGAATTCTTTGAATCATTAAATACCTAATATCACAGATAATATAGAGGGAGTCCCATGAAGTTCACGGCATTGCTCGCAAGTTTAACTCTGCTTCTCATCACGGCAAATGCAAATGCTGTCGATCTCACGAATCGCTTAGGGGTCGGCTACAAAAATCAATTTAGTACGAATCTGCCAAGTCTTGCGGCCCAATACTACCCCAGCAATAGTTTGGGGTTTTCAGCGGCTCTCGGAATCGACACCGAATCGGAGAATTCAAAATTTGGGCTCATGCTCAAAGCCTATAAAGTGATATTCACAGAACGGCAAATGAACTTCTACATGGGGGCGGGAGCCGGAATATTAAGTCTGGAGCAAGCCGGTGAAAGTGAGTCGGGATTTGAGATCAACGCCTTTGTCGGCGGTGAATTCTTTTTTACAGGCCTTGAGAGTTTAGGGTTTACCTTTGAAACGGGGGTTTCCATTCTATCTATAGACAGCGGAACGCGCTTTAAAAGCTTTGGCGATTCACCGATTCGAGCGGGGATAATTTTCTATTTCTAACTTATATTTATCTGCACTACGAAAAAACCTATCGTTTGTTTGAGAACGGCCTGATATCAAAGGGCCGATTTTTTTGGTTTTGATTAAGAATGCTTAATTTTTAAAAGGCCCATTTTTTTTTAGAAGAACCTGTTTGAATTGGACTCCGGTATTGCGTGTTCATTGCCCATATAAAAAATCTAACCCACTGAAAGTCCAGTAAAATCAGTACGATAAAGAGTGAAATCCAAGTTATTTTCAAGCTAGCCTCAAGGCCTGCATAATCTGTCATTATCTGTCAACGCCTTGCAATCACTGAGAAATTCTTGACTGGACATTGGCCGCCCTCAATAATTTTTGGAGTGCTAGGTTCTTTCAGGAGGGGAAAGGACTGATGCTAGGGGAATTAATAGAATCGCTGGGACAGTTTTGGACAAACTCCCAATAGTTCAATTACTTCTTTAAAGCTGCGTCTATATATATAGACGGAGTTAGTATCAGATCGTCTCTCCCAAGAACATAATTAATAAGTCAATGATTGACGAATTACAGGGGGAAACCATGGAGCTTTTTTCTAAAATTTCAATGGCATTTGAATCAGGTGGTCTTTGGATGTGGGTCATTCTGGGTCTACAAATGATGACTTTTGCTATTATTATCGACCGCGTTTTTGCTTTATTCCTAAAACGCAAAACAAATCAAATGGATGTGGCGACACAATTTGAAGACCCCATTCGAACCGGGGATATTCAAGGCGTACACAATCGCGCTAAAGAGATGGAAACAGCTGAACCTGTTGCTCGTGCCATTGTTGCCGGATCTCACGCGGCTATGAACTTCGGTGGAAAAGATGAAATCCAAAGTAAAATGGATGAAGTCTTACTTAAAGAAAATCAAATTCTCGAAAAGCGAACTGGTTTCCTAGCCATGCTCGGTAACGTTGCAACACTAACGGGTCTACTCGGTACGATTACTGGTATGATCAAATCATTTGCGGCGGTTTCTTACGCGAGCCCGACTGAAAAAGCCACTCTTCTTTCGAATGGTATTTCGG
>JAUHXX010000210.1 GCA_030426825.1 Bacteroidia bacterium
AAGCTGATAAAGAATTAGCTAAATACATTCACGAAATTGGTGTAAGACAATTTTTACTGAAAAACTTGTATTGGGTGGAGAAAAGGCAATTAGGCTGGCGCATAAACATTCCAGTTTTAAGTGATCGCATTTATGATATCATTGCGGAAATTACGTTCGATAAAATCGATACCAAAACGCTCTTTATACGAGGAGGAAAAAGTAATTATATTTTGGAGTCAGATTATCCAGAAATTGGTCAAAAATTCCCGAATAGCACAATTGAATCAATAGAAGAATCAGGACATTGGGTACACGCAGAAGCGCCTTATCGATTTTTTGAATTCATTGACAATTTTATTTCTAATTGATTATCAAGGAACTATAATTAATTAACAATTTGTTCTTATTCACTTATCGAAAAACGCCAACCAGTATTCGTATTTTCACGTATATTTACACAAGTAATCAACCTACTTTGAAAAAGCTACGAAAGAAAAACTCTAAAATCCTTTCATTTTTCGAAAAGAATTAAGGCATTATGACAAGAGTCGTGACATACCTTTTTGACAACATGTTTCAAGGAACAAGAAAAGTTTCATTGAGAGAAAAAATGATTGTTGTCGGTATCATGGTGGTTCTGATTACCTCTACACTATACTTCATATTCTAAGGAGTTTCGTATATTTATTTCTTAAAATTTAAAACTTCTATCTGATGCTAATTTCATTTACAATGGGCGTTGTTTTAGCTGTTCTTGCAGGTGCAGCAGCCTTCGCTTTAATTTTCTTTGGTTTAAAATCAATAAAAGCGGGCCAAAAGGCAGGCGTCATAACAGGTTCAATAGTCGGCATTATTGCCGGTGCTTTTGTGATGATGATGGCTGGAAGAGCCGTTGTAGTAACGGGCGAAAATGAGGCAGGAACTTACTTGGTGTACGGCTCCCCAACTTATGAATTCTCTAATGGTTTTAAATTGAAATTGACCATGGAGTCGTTGGATGCATACGTTATTAATGATTCAGATCAGGAATTGGTTCTAGAAAAAATCATTTATACCTCATCTTACAGTGTTGAAGATTATTATGACGTGCTAATTGAGCCCATGAGCATTACCAAAATGCCCGGTACATCAGTTCATTACTTTTTTAATGATACCCCGCCAGATGAAATTGAAACACAACAAAGTTCGGGAGACGTTACAAAATATTGGTTGAGGTCACGAGACTCTTATGAGAACGATTACGGTGCCATGCTTTATGACACAGATTACAAAAGCATACCGGCTGTGCCTCACAATACGGCTTCTGAGTAGATGGGATTTTACAATTAAGGTCGAATTTGATAAAAATAGCTTACCTTAAGCTGTTCATTATGAGATTTTTAATCATATTACTCTTGTGTATTACCTTCAATGGTTTTGGTCAAATAAGCGGTGACGATCATTTAGATGCAAACTTTTTATCCTCAAAGCAATGCCTGAGAGTCAAAGATTACGCTAACCAACGGAAATCTTCTGTTGAAAACCCCTCTGCCCTATTATTTGAAAGATGGCAAGATGTTGAAACCAATTCTTATAAAACATTCATGGAACCTTGGGAAAACCATGGGCCAGATACAGTTTCAGGTAGAATAATTTCGATCGCCTTTCATCCAACTGACCCCAATACTTTTCTCGTTGGAGCTGCATCTGGGGGACTGTGGAAGACTACGGATTACGGGGTGAATTGGCATTGTTTAACTGATGATTTCATGACAATGGGGGCCGGAGCTGTTGCATTCAATCCTCAAAATCCCGAAACTATTTTGATCGCCACCGGGGAAGGCTACGCATTTGGTAGTGAATTTCTTCCAGGATTTGGGTGTTTTATAAGTTATGACGGCGGGTTAAATTGGAATAACACAGCTATTTTTGCAACAATAGACCAATCATTTGCAGGAATGGATATTAATTGGAATTCGAATGACACGACAATCGTTAACGTATCCACCTCATTTGGAATGTATCATTCTACTGACGGAGGTTTGAATTACAGCTACACCTTAGACAGAATTGGAGGGCGACTGGTAGCTGACCCGTTAAATCCGGATCGACTTTATTTTACTGCCCGTTATTATTCGGCCACTTATCCAGGTGGTCTTTATACTTCAACCAATGCTGGCGCTTCATGGACCTTAACAAATAATGGACTTCCCATTCCAAATGAATTTGGTTATACTAGTATTTCGATCCATCCCGTTTATAACAATATCATCTATTTGGGTATATCTCAAAGTGCTGTTGATGGTCTAGGCCCCATGAAAGGCATTTACAAATCAAGTAATTATGGCGCTAGTTTTACTGAAGTACTGTCCAATCAAGATGTATTTTGTTATCCTGCTCCATACGACAACATTTGTCAAGGCTGGTATGACAACACGATTTTAGTAGACATTGATGACACCACCGTAATTTATGCCGGAGGAACTAGATTCTGGAAAAGTTTAAATGGTGGTGTAGATTGGGGCAACGTGGACTATAATGTTCCACAATCTTCATACTATATTCATCCTGACCATCACCAAACCTTATTTCATCCAATTACAGGAGATTTATTTGACTGTAATGATGGCGGGGTCAACTATTCAAGTGACAAGGGTCTCACTTGGAATAGTATTTCTGATGGATTAATTACCCATCAATTTTATTCGATAGCATTCGCTAAAACGAATCCAGATGTGGTTATTGGAGGAACTCAAGATGTTGGAACATTCACCAGTACCTCAGCTCACTCAGGGTCTTGGAATAATGATTTCTCAGGAGATGCCTTTGGCCACATCATATCAAATGATGATGACGAAATATGGTACGGCACCAATTATCTAAATTACCAAAGAATAAAAACGGTGAATTCAGGAGGAATTTGGAATTCAATAAACAATGGAGCGCCCGGAGATCAATGGAGAATGAATTATGCTATGCACCCAAGTAATAGCGACATTTTATTGAGTTCAGATGATAATTTCATTTATAGAACTGATAACGGAGGAGCATCTTGGACAGCTGTTTCTTCTCCTGGATTCATAGGCTCTTTAGAATTTGACCAAATTAATCCGTCAATAACTTATGCCCGTGAACTTTGGAATGATAAAATTTACAAGAGTGTAGATGGTGGTTTAACTTGGATGCTTTTATCCAACACTCCTGTTTTAGGTGCGCCAATAACTGATTTGGAAGCAGATCCTACAGAAATGAATAAAATTTATGCAACTATCGGATCATTCAATCCAGACGAGCAGTTATTTGTTTCAATTGATGGCGGTAATACTTGGATAAATATTTCGAACGATTTACCTGAAATTCCGACTAATACGGTAGCAATTTCTTCTTACAACCCTCAGGAGATATATGTTGGAAATGATTTTGGTGTATGGGTATCTGAAAATAGCGGTTTAACCTGGGAGCCTTTCAATGATGGATTACCGGCCGCTGTTCCTGTTGAAGATCTACATTTTTATGAATCCGATACTACCGTCAGAATCGGAACATATGGAAGAGGATATTGGAAAACGGATGCACTAGGTAATATCTATGCGGATTTAGGAGAAAGCAAAGAACATCTCAACATCTATCCTAACCCTTCTTCCGGATTCTACAAATTATCTAATTATTTAGATCACTTTACGGTATATGACCAATTAGGCAATATACTATTGAATTCATATGGGGACTTTATAGATTTAAGTCCTTTTCCAAACGGAATTTATATTCTCAAGTCTGAGCACAGCGTTAAAAAACTGGTGAAAAACTAGTAGATAAAAGGGAAAATTCTTTTTCTGTTTTTTGGATATTCATCAAACTTCTCGATATACCAATCGTGATGATTTTTTGCCCTGGGAACAAGATTCGCGAATGTCCACACCAAAAATGTTAATGCAGGTAAATTCCATGCCATGATAGCAAAACCCGTCCATTCTAAAACTTCACCAAATAAATTTGGGGATGAAACATAATCGAATAAAAAGCCCTTTGGAATTTTATAGCCAGTCTCTCCTGGTTTTCTCATATTGATAAGCAGATGGTCAGATCTCCAATTGATAAACAGGCCAACTAAGAAAACGAATAAACCGATAATAGTTGTTGGAGAATACAACCAGTTAAGATCATAACTGCCTGCAGATAATTCAGCCAAAAAATAACCGTTCAATCCAGCATTCATTAAATTGAAAAAGATGGCGTTAACAACAATAAATACCGGCATTTTTTTGCCTTTCGAACGTATGCGAAATGGATAAATTAGGGTCCTGTTGGTATAATGCAACAACCATAATCCGAATGGAATAAATGCGAAAGACGTCAAGGAATAGCTTCCATAAATCAGAAAAAATAACATGATCAAGAGCGAAGGGCTCTCCATGATAATCCAACCCCATTTGTTATCCATTAAGGGCCCCCATCTATCATTTGTATGACGACCAAAGGGAGCAGTATAAAAAAACATTACCACGTGAACAATTGCAGCTACTCCCAGCCAAACAAAACAAATGATATTAAAAATTTCTATGCTCATTGCTGCTCTTTTTTATCTACCCAGTTGTAGAAATCTTTTAAGGACTCTTCCACTTTTCTAGGCTTATGACCTAATACTTTCTGCGCCTTATCCTTAGACATATTCGGATGTCCATATTTCAATGCAGAGATTGATTCGATTGTGAAAACTGGAGCAGCTTTGGTTAAAAAACCATAGCATTTCACAAAAGGCAATAACAGCTTCATGCACCAAAAAGGAATTACGCGTTGTGGCACTTTTACCTTAGTGACTTCGCCTATTTTTTTCGCCAATTCTTTGATGGATAAATAATTCCCTGTCAATAGATAAACTTCTCCATTTCGTCCCTTCTCTATTGCTTCAATTATCCCATTGGCAACATCTCTGACATCCACAAAATCATAGCCTCCCGGAGGTAATAGTGGAACTTTACGATTTTTAAAATCTATCAATGCTTTTCCTAACTCACTCGGCTTAAAATCATGAGGCCCTAAAATTGAACTGGGCCTAACAATACAAGCTTCAATTGGGTTTTTGTCAATAAAATCCAAAACAAGTTGTTCTCCTTGAGCCTTAGAATAATCATAGGCAAAATTCGAAACCTTTTTATACGGCCTTGATTCATCAAACACCAGATCTAAAGGTTCTTCTAAAACGGCATGTGTACTTGAAACATGAATAATTTTCTTCACCCCATTTTCAACAGCAGCCTCGAGCACATTTGTAACGCCCTGCGTATTTGTTTTAAATACGCGACCATCTTTATCGCCATGAATTGAGATCATTGCCGCCGTATGAACGACAACTTCACATCCAATAAAGGCTTGAATTAAATCTTCTTTCAATAAAACATTGGCCCTGATTGTGGCAAGATTCAACTCTTTAATCGCACGATCGTCAGAATTGTAAAGTGCAATAACTTCATGACCATCTTCAAGTAACTTCCTGCAAATCACATTTCCCAGATGACCACTCGCTCCAGTAACCGCAATCTTCATTTATTCATATCCAATATGAAACAAAGCATCTCCCTGACTGACTATTGGCTGATTATTATGTCCATAAATCATTCCGGTTTTTTTAGCCAAAACTTTGACAACAAAATGACCATATGGTCCAGAAATAGTACCCAACAACTCTCCCTTCATCACGTAATCTCCAGATACTTTCAAGCACCTCAACATCCCAGATCTATTTGCTCGAATCCAACTGTTTGAATTTAAAACAACTTGATGCACATCTTCATTCACTCCATCTATCATTCCTTTATCCACTAAAACTCGGCGAATACCTTTCACGCCTTCATCTATAGAAAACTCATCCATTCTTAAGGATTCGCCTCCCTCAAATACCACCATGGGAATTCCCATTTTATGAGCTGTTTTCCTCAGAGATTTACTTATCAAACCTCCTTTTATGAGATGTGGCATTCCGAACACTTCTCCTAATTTTACGGCTTCCGGGTCATCAGAATAAACTCTTACTTGCGGGTAATTGTAAATACTCGCACCTCCAGTATGAAAATCAATTGCAAAATCAACATGAGGTAAAATATGGTGTGTCAATGTGTGGGCTATTCGGCTAGCCAAAGATCCAGAAGTTCCACCGGGAAAGCTTCGATTCACATCTTTGCCATCAGGCAAACCTCTTGAGAAATTAATAAATCCGTACACATTCAATAAAGGAATTGAGATAACAGAACCGATTTTCAAATCGCTGTACAAGCCTTCTAATTGAGCCCGTTTAACGATTTCAATTCCATTGATTTCATCTCCATGCAAGCCCCCAAGAACCAACATTGTTGGACCCGGATTCGCACTTCGATACACATGTGCTACCAAATCAATTGGAGTGTTTGAAGGAAGCCGTGCAATCGGAATTTCAACTTTAGTTTTCTTATTCTTAGGAATAGTTTTATCAGCTATTTTCATGTGCAAACTGTTTTTCAATATGATCAATTAGTTTTTCGGCCACAGGTCGTTGTGTGACACCCTCAATTCCTTCAATTCCTGGGGAAGAATTTACTTCAATTATCATGGGACCGCGTGCTGACCTCAGCAAATCTACACCGGCCATTTGTAAGCCTAACATTTTAGTGGCTCTAATGGCCATTTCTTTTTCTTGATGAGATATAGCAACATCTTCTCCCTTTCCGCCTCTGTGAATATTTGATCTAAAATCTCCCTCTTGCGCAATACGCATCATTGATGCCACTACCTCATCTCCAATCACAATTAGTCTCAAATCCTTGCCTTCAAATTCAGCGATAAACTCCTGCAAAAGCACTCGAATA
>JAUHXX010000211.1 GCA_030426825.1 Bacteroidia bacterium
TTCACCGAATTCAGATTTAATCGTCAATTTTTTACTAGCAGCATTTTCTACGCGACCAACAATTTGTGCATCAACGCCAAAGGATTCAGATATGGCTATGATATCGCTTGCATACTCTTCTGGAATATAAACTTCCATTCTATGCCCCATATTAAAGACCTTGTACATTTCTTTCCAATCAGTTTTGGATTCTGATTGGATTAATTTAAATAATGGTGGGACATCAAACATGTTGTCCTTAATGACATGTACATTGTCAACGAAATGCAACACTTTAGTTTGTGCACCTCCGCTACAATGCACCATTCCGGAAATGTTTGATCTGTGCTTATCTAATATCGCTTTAATAATAGGAGCATAGGTTCTAGTAGGAGATAATACTAATTTACCAGCATCAATTGGACTGCCTTCAACAGTATCGGTCAATTTTTTCGATCCAGAATAAACTAAGTCTTTCGGCACTGATGGGTCAAAACTCTCAGGGAATTTCTCTGCTAAATAATGATCAAACACATCATGTCTCGCAGATGTCAATCCATTACTTCCCATTCCACCGTTATACTCAGTTTCGTAATTAGCCTGTCCTGAAGATGACAAACCAACAATGACATCTCCTCCTTTAATATTGTGGTTAGAGACTACATCAGATCGTTTCATTCTTGCAATAACTGTTGAATCTACTATAATGGTTCGAACTAAGTCTCCAACATCAGCGGTTTCACCACCCGTTGAACGGATATTGACACCATAAGTGCGCAATTCTTCTAAGAGCTCTTCTGTTCCATTAATGATTGCAGATAAAACCTCTCCAGTAATCAAGCCCTTATTTCTTCCTATTGTTGACGATAGCAATATATTATCTGTAGCACCAACACATAACAAATCATCTATATTCATGATCAACGCGTCTTGTGCTATTCCTTTCCAAACTGAGATATCACCAGTCTCTTTCCAATACATATAAGCCAATGAGCTTTTCGTTCCAGCTCCGTCAGCATGCATTACAACACAATATTCTTCATCACCTGTAAGGTAATCTGGTACTACTTTACAAAAAGCTTGAGGAAAAAGCCCTTTATCCACGTTTTTAATGGCATTATGAACATCTTCTTTTGAGGCTGAAACTCCTCTCTGGTTATATCGAACGTCTGACATTTCAGTTGAATTATAGAATTGGATTTTAGTCGTACAAATTTATTGAATAAAAAAAACACCCACGCAATAAAGCAGTAGGTGTTTTCAATAGTTTTCAACGTATCTAATTATCGTCTGGCTTCTTAGGCGTATAATCGTAGCTTAAGATTTTACCTTCTGTACGTCTATTTTTTTGGTGAAGTGATTCGAACTTAGCTTTATCACTTTTAAACTTATTAATGTAAGACTCAGTTAACTTCACTTTCGAAGTATCACTTCCATTAATCACATCTATAGTTGTTGGATCAGACTCTCCTTTACCACGCGGTACTAATCTCGCGGCATCTAATCCTTTTTCATTTACCAAGTAAGCAACACAAGAATCTGCTCTTCTTTGTGATAAACTTTGGTTGGCTGCATTTGATCCACGTGAATCTGTATGTGCCATTAGTTCAACAATAATAGTTGGATTCGCAGTCATTAAATCATATAAGAAATTCAGGGAATCTTTTGAGTTTACTGAATCATTTACTTGAAGCGTGGCTTTACCTAAATCGTAACGTACCTCTGGTAAACGTATTACTTCTTTTTCTGGAAGAACTTTTAATTCTCTAATGATTCTTAAGTTTTTATCAGTTTCAGCAGAAAACTTATCAGAAGCAGAGAAGTATTGCTTAGGCTTACCTTCAACTTCAATTGTCCATGTACCTCCTGGCTCAATATAACGCGAACCATCTGGCTTTTCAGTCATTGTAATTCTACCTGAAGCATCAGAAGTCATGACATAATTTTCTCCGTCAGAACCAATGATAATTACTTTAGCATCAGGAATTGGCTCCCCAGTTTCAACATTTGATACAATGATATCTAAATCAACTAAAGTTGGTGGCAAATAGAAATCCCAAATATCTTGAGAGTTTTCACCTTTAGATCCATTTCTATTAGAAGAGATATATCCTCTTTCAACTTTTCCAGTTTCTGTATAGATAATGTGGTAATCATCTCTACATGAATTCATAGGGTAACCTAAGTTAGTTGGACTTTTCCATTTGTTTTCTTCTCCAACTCTTTCAGCTTTGTAAATATCTAATCCACCAAAACCTACAAGACCGTCAGTTGCATAAAACAATTCATTGTTTGGTCCCCAAGTCGGGAAAACTTCATTTCCTGCAGTATTGATTTCTTCACCTAAATTCACAGGTAAGCTCCACTCATCATTTCTTTTGTCGTAAGTTGTAATCCATAAATCAACTCCACCATAACCTCCGGCCATGTTTGAAGAAAAGATTAGGGTTTTTCCATCAGGAGAAACAGCTGGATGTCCTACATGTGTAGTATCATGATCTTTCAAAGTTAATTTCTTAGGCTCTCCCCAAGATTTACCTTTTTTCTCACACATGTAGATTTCACAACCAATGTTCATTTTCTCTTCAACTGGACAACGTGTAAACCACATTGTTTTACCTCTACTATCAAAACACATTGTTCCTTCAGAATCACCAGTATTAATTGGATCACCTAAGGGTTGAGGCTGTCCCCAGTTTTCGTTTCTGTCAATTTTAGACACCCAGATATCCATGAAGTTTTGACCTGTAATTGGATCTGTAGCTTCACCTGTAGAACCAGGACGCGAAGAAGAAAAATACATTTCATCTCCTCTTGAACTCATTACTGTTGAGTAGTCAAAAGCAGCTGTATTTAACTTGGTTACGTTTGTCACTTTGTGTTTCGTCATGTTTTGAGGAGCAGTCATATCTTTATACTTCTCACATGATTCGATTCTTACTTTAGTGATAGCATCACCAGGCATTAACTTATCATACTTTTGATAATTTTCTTTTGCCTCATCATGCTTACACTGCGCCATTTCCATTTCAGCCAAATAAAACAATGCCTTTGGCTCTGTTTCTTGGTATCTCAATAGAACTGCTTTTTCATACTGCTGCTCTGCTGCAGGAAACTGGTGTAAAAGTTTATAACACGTTGCAGACATGTAAGCGTAATACGCTTTTTTCAATCTTGCCTTCGCATTTTTTGGATTAACTTTTTCAGATGCCTTCTTGAAAGCTTCGGCCGCCTCTGAGTAGGCACCCGATTTCCAAAGATTATCGGCTTCTTTGCCGTAGTTTCTTGTAGCTGGACCTCCACCTTGTGAAAGTGCTGTGTTTGTCATACCGGCTATCGCAATAACCGCAACAAATAACTTCAATAACTTCATAGAATACTTTTTCTAAATTTTAGTAAGCTTGTTATTAAAGGCGAAAATAATTAAATATTTTTAAAAAACAGTGTTTTTCAACATTTATTAGCCATTTATAACATCAGGTATTTTGACTATAGGTACGCCACTTTTCAAGAAGTTGTTTAAAAGTGTCTGGTAATTCTGAATCAAAATCCATTCTTTCACCTGTCTTAGGATGAGTGATTCCCAGTGTTTTAGCATGCAATGCCTGTCCATCAGTCAACTTAAAACAATTATCAATAAACTGTTTGTATTTGGTAAAAGTGGTGCCTTTAATTATTTTATCTCCCCCATATTCTAAATCGTGAAATAAGGGATGACCAATGTGTTTAAAGTGAACTCTAATTTGATGTGTTCTTCCGGTTTCTAACTTGCATTCAACTAAAGTCACGTACCTAAACCTTTCAATTACTTTATAATGAGTAACTGCGTGTTTTCCGTAACCTTCATCTTCGTCATATACTTGAAATACTTTCCGATTCCGTTGTGAACGCCCAATTGACCCCGTAATTGTACCCTCTTCCTCTTCCAAATCCCCCCAAACAAGTGCGTAATACTTTCGGTCAGAGGTACGATCAAAAAACTGTTTTGACAAATGCACCAATGCTTCTTCGGTTTTTGCAATAACAAGAATCCCAGTTGTATGCTTATCGATTCTATGTACCAAACCCGGACGACTTTCATAATCATCTCGTTTTGGCAAGTTATCAAAATGATAAACTAAGGCATTCATTAAAGTCCCAGTGTAATTACCATAACCAGGATGCACCACCATGTTTGAAGGCTTGTTAACCACCACCAAAGTGTCATCCTCATAAATTATATCAATGGGAATGTTTTCAGGTACTAGCGTTTTATCTCTTACCGGAAATGGTTGTAATACAGAAATCTCATCTTTAGGGTGAACCTTATAGTTCGATTTCACAGGTTTACCATTCACTAACAAGTTGCCGTCTTTGGCAATAGCTTGAAGTTTACTGCGCGAAATTGTGGGTAATCTATCCATCAAGAACTTATCAATTCTTAATAATTCCTGCCCTGTATCTGCGATTAAATGATGGTGTTCAAATAAATCTTCTGAATCACTTTCTTCTTCTTCTATCACTCTTTGATCAATTTCTCAGTAAATATTGATTTACCCTCAGCATCCAGTACATTTACAATGTAAACACCTGACTCAAGAAATCCTAAACTCAAATGAGATTGATTTATGGCTGAGTAAACTGCTCTTCCACTAAGATCATAAACTAAAACTTCTGATTCTGTAGGTAAACCTTGTAAATTTACTTCATCTGAAGAAGGGTTAGGATACATGTTTATGACTACCTCTTCAAAAAACTCTTTATCCCTCAACGTATAGTTTATGTTTGTGGAAAATACGGGACGAATCATTAGCGAACCCGTCAAACTTGAAGTGATCCAATTTCCCGCAACATTATAATGGATATTTGAAGCCCGATCAATGTTTTCATCAAATCCAATATTTAAAGATTGACTTTCAACTTGCTCCCAACCCACATGAAACTTCTTAGAAACTGGTATGACAGATGGGTAGTCTGGATTCACAAATTCATAATATTTAAATTCATTTTTTGATCCACCGTATTGAGGGTAATGCGGTAGAAAATAATTATCTTGGTATAAAAGATTACCCGGAACACCGTTGTTGTCATCCCAAACACTAAGTAACATTACATAATTACTCACATCAGTAACTGTTGGGACGAAGTGCATTAAAACACCCGTTAGTGTATCCGCTTCATAGGCATCAAAAGCGTAGGCCAATTGAGAATTCGAACCTTGAACACCATAACCCTTTTCAGCAGATCCATCATCATATGCATAATAATTCTTGAAGGATTGTTGCATATAAGTTGTATCGTTGACAGTATACACGTTTGATGCCGCAACATCTGCGTCTGCATTGATTTTCACATCAAAAGTTGCCATAGTATCGTTACTTGGAGCCGAAAAAGTGTGATTGATCGCAACAAAAAATGGGAATTCATTGGTCCCTAGCTCCCAGTTAGATGTCCAAGGTGGAATGGCGCCCGGATTTGGCAAATTGTAAGTCCCTTGAACTGTCCCGTCATATGAAATCTCTAAAAACATGGACGAAGATCCCACATTGGTTGGTGTAGCATCTGAATTATACACATGCAAATAACCCGTATCTAACATGGCTTCGTTTTGATTCGCAAGATTTTGGTAGTGATCCCAAGGAACCGAAGTATAATCATCTAACAATGAATTTAGCGGATAAGAAATTGCCAAATCATTAAAAGGTTGCACTGTTCCAAGAGGGTTTTCATACAATTGTACATAATCAATATGCCAATGATCTAGGGCTCCCGTTAATGATGCTTTGTTTCTAATTCTGAACCTGAAACCATTTTTTAAGTAGGGGACAGCTACAGCTTTATAGCAAGTATCCCAACCATCTTCCGGAGTTAAAACAAACTGGTACTCTTGGTTGTACCACTGCATTGAATCGGGCTGATAAAATTCAAGAATCAAAGAATCTTCAACTTCCGGCATATTCCCATGGCCTCCTGATTGATACAAGAATTGCAAATAAACATTCGAAGTCCCTAATAGATTGATCGATTTAGAAGTTAATACATCCGCATGTCCATGCGCATTGTTGGCTCCAAAAGAATAAGGCATACCTGTAGAATCAACCCCATCAAAAGTGGCAACTCCTAAGGACCAAGGATCTATAGCAAAGCGATAATTATGGCATGCTTGATTATCCACCCAAATTTGGTTGGGATCATTCATGTTTGCAAAGAAAATATGAACACTGTCTTGATAGTAGGTTGGCTCATTGGTATACCAAATCGTGTCTTGTGTTGGGTCAGGAACACCATCAATAACCGAATCTATTAAAACATAACATTGACTGTATACATCAACTACTTGACCGCCTATTGGGTATGCGCTGAAGTCATTGATCCATATTTGCTGAGGTGTAAAAGCATAATAAAATGTATCAGCAACTCCTGATACTACGGAAATGGTATCGTGATGCGATTTAGAAGAATCACAGTATTTGACATTTACAGGTTCAGGCGTAGAGTTCGTTTGATCCATTAAATGATAAAACCATTGTGAAGTTACGTTTGGAGCGGTATATGAGGGAGGATATTGAACGAATTTATTCACGGAAAAATCATCCCAAACATCTGTTATAGCCAAAGATCCATAAGTATAGATAAAAGTTGAATCTATTACCGAAGTATCAGCCACCAAGCCTCTCGATTTTATTGATTCGTTTGTTGGATAAAGTGAAGGGTTTGACGACATTGGAGACAATACTTCTTGCGACTTTGCTCCCAAAGACAAACCAATCAACAATAAGACAAGTAAATTTTTCATTTAGCAATTTCTATAGACCACCTTTTGTTGCCCATACGG